>JALWNS010000141.1 GCA_027083655.1 Bacteroidales bacterium
ATATTAAGTGTTCCTGGTGTCCGGTTTATCATTGTCATAAAGAAATTCTCGAACGTGTATCCTACATGTTGATGCCTTTCGCCTGGCAATACATTAATTTGTGCCAGGTAAAATTCAACACCTATATTATTTACTGTGTTAAAGTAGTAATTCAAGTCCTTGATGATCTTTTTTATTTCGTTAAATCCAGGACCAAAACCCTTCATATTAGGATATACCCATACACTCAAAGGTACACGGAAATAAATAGAGTCTGTATTAGAATATTTCATTAAAATCGTGTCTAGCAAAGCATTATTACATTTCCACGGTGATTTTCTCATGGAAAAAAACATATCATCTTGGGCTTTTGCAGCCATGAAAATGATAGAGAGGGACCAGACCAGAAAGATTTTTTTTATATAGCCAGACATATTACGATTTTTACCGTGGAGCAAAAATATAGTATGATATAAAGGCTATTACGGTAAAAATTATATTAGGTATCCAAACAGCCAATAAAGGATTCATACCTCCCTTGATTGAAAATTGATCTGCAACTTGCATGAAAAAAATGTATGCAAAACTTAGCAATAGCCCTAGGCCTATGTTTAAACTAGTTCCACCACGTTTTTTCTTGGACGATATAGTCACACCCAGAAATGTAAGAATAAATGTTGAAAAAGGATATGCAGTGCGTTTATATTTCTCTAGAAGATAAGAATTAATGTTTTCAGAACCGCGTAATTTCTCCTGTTCTATAAAACGGTTAAGCTGTGGAAGGGTTAGAGTAGTAATATCCAGATTAAACCTCTTGAAATAATCAGGGGTTATGTTTATCAAGGTATCTGTTTTGCGGCCATATATTAATTTGTCATAAGTTTTGTAATAATCACGAATATAATAATCAAAAAGTATCCAGGACTGTTTTACCGAATCCCATCTTGCATATTTTGCCAAAAGCTTTGATTTGAGCTGGCCATCCACAATTTTTTCCAGTGAAAAAGTATGTGCTACATCACTTCTAAGGTCATAAAACTGTATATAAAGATAAACATTTGGAGCTATTTGCTTGTGTACATTACGTATAGCGTATGGATTACGGTGGTAAAAATATTTTTCTTCAAAATCTACCCGTTTTTTATTACCTGGGGGAATAACAAAATTACCAAGATACCAAGAGAAAGCAGCTATCACAAATGCCGCTATCATGTATGGCTGTAGCATTCTAAAAAAACTTATTCCTGAACTAATAATAGCAATAACTTCACTCTTGTCTGCCATCTTTGAGGTGAAGAAAATTACAGATATGAAGACAAATAAGAACATAAACAGGTTTGCATAATAAGGAATAAAGTTGATGTAATACTCTAGAAATATCTCCTTCAAAGGGATTTTGTTATCAATAAAACGCGAAAGGTGCTCGGACAAGTCGAAAATTACAGCTATGGCTATGATCAGTGTTATAGCCAGTATAAAAGTTCCCAGGAATTTGCGTATTATGTACCGGTCTAGAATCTTGAGCATGTCTACAATTTTAGGATTTTGAATTCTACTCTGCGGTTCAGTTTGTGCTTTTCTTCATCTGGTCCTTTGTAGACAGGATTAGATCCTCCAAAAGCCTTTGTTTTTATCCTAGAAGGAGAAATACCTTTGGAGACTAAATAATTTTTCACTGTTTGGACGCGCTTCTGTGATAAAACAAGTAGTGAATCCTTATTACCACGGTAATCGGTATAACCATGCAGTTCGATTATCATTGTTGGATTGGACTTAAGCAAGTGGGCTATTCGATCAAGCTCTGGATATGACTCTGGCATCAGCTCAGCAGAAGCCCTCTTGAAAAAGACATTATTTAACCTTATTGTCTGGTTAATCTTAAGAGGAAACATATATAAGTCAACTCTATATTCAGAGTATTGTTTTTTCCTGTTCCTCAAATCTAAATTATCACTCTGGGCAATGTAATCTTTTGCTTCTGCCCTAAAACCATAAATTTTGTCAAATGGTAATTTTACTTTGTATTCACCTGTAGTTGGATTAGACCTGGCCAGGCCCACTTCTTTCCCTGTTTTTAGGTCATAATACTTGATTTCTGCAGCTACTGGTTTTTGTGTTTCGTTGTCAAGCACCTGTCCGTATATCAAAACAACTGGCTCAGGTTGAAGCTCTTTATTCAGGCGAATCCGGAAAATATCCTCATTACCATAAGAATTATATGTAGAAGAGAAGTATGCGTAATCACCTTTGGCCGGTATCGATAAGTATGTGTCCCAGTCTGGTGTATTAATTATTGGACCAAGATTTTGTGGCTTTGTCCACCTAGTCCAGGTCTCGTCCAGGCGGCGTGTTACAAAAATATCATGGCTACCATAGCCAGGATGGCCATTAGAGGAGAAGTATAAAGTTTTTCCGTCTGATGCTAGAAATGGTGTGCTCTCAGAAGCAAAAGTATTTATAACCGGACCTAAATTCTTGGGTTCTGAGTATGTGCCATCAGGTAATCTAAAGCTTACATACAAGTCTAGATCTCCGTATGAATCATCGCGCTCTATAGACATGAGTAAAATTTTGTAATCGTTACTCATGTAATAAGTTTCATAGATATTTTTGTTATAAAAATTCTTTATTTTTATTTGCTCTGGGACAGACCAACCATTAGAAGTCCTATAGCTAATAGATATACCTTGCTCGCTCTTGAAGGTACCATCTGGATTATACAAACCTTCTAAAAGTAAAGCATTGCCATCCGGTGTCACTGTAATCACTGCATTTACCCCATCATTATTAAGGGGTTTGGGAGCATGGACAGCCGGTCCCCAGGTGCCATCATTTTGCAAGTCACTGTACCAAATATCACATTCATGCTCATCTCCATAGTTACGTGGATCATAGATACGCCCAAAGTATAGCCTCTTGCCATCAGGGGATATTATTGGAGCAATTTCTGAATATCTGGTATTGACATTGGTAGACAGACGTTCACGCTTGGCTATGAATGGCGTTTGTTGGGCTAGGTTTATAGGACTTTCAATTTGTGTTACCATAAAATAATCAACAGATATCGAAGTATTGCGTTGCAATACTATGCCATGGAATTGCCCAAAAAAAGGAATAAATTGCGTCGAATATACAGGCTTGTCATTTATATAAAATTTGAGCACAATGCCGTTTTTCTCTATTTTCAGGATGTTATAATCATTTGGTTTTATGACCCTTTCTTTTGCCCAGCGATGGATGGAAAAGTATTTGTTCCCTGCCTGTGCACCAATTGTAAAATACTGGTTTGCCGTTATCATGAAAATAAAACTATAACCCATACCTCGCGAACCCCAGACAAGTCCAAAACCTCTGTTGGGAGGTCCTGATAAGTGCTTTATAGCCAACTCAATAGAGAAATTATGCCTGTAATCAATAAAATGTTGTGTCCCTACGAACAAGAGTCTTTGTTTGGACGAACTCTTAACTAAATATTGGCCATTGACGATACGTGCATAATAATCAGGACGGTTAATTTTTGTCCATTGGTCATTATCCTTTGAAAAATCATCGTAGAAAATGACTTTTCCGCTATTGTTCTGTGCCAGAGCTATTCCCAACGAATATGTTATCAGTAATAATGAAAGTAAAAGTCTACTCATGTGCTTTATTTTGGATTAATCATGTAAAAATTATTCTTTTCAAGATTAGGGAGCAAGTTATAGCTACGTTTTTTTATAATTACTCCCTCTTTTAGTATAATGATGCCTGGATTGGCTCGTATAAGCGATTTAAGAAATTGTGGGTCAGTAAAACAAAATTCAATGTCATAAGCTCCAGTTAACTCAATAATACTATCGACAGCCTTCTGGTCAGATGCTGTCAAGCAATAAGCCACGGGAAAATATTGATCACGGAATACACGTGCATAATCCAGGGTCTTTCGAAAACCACTAACATTAATTTTGTTTAAGTCATAACTAACAATAAGGATTACAGGCTCTTTTATGTGCAATAAGGAATCTGTAATGTCCCTTCCTAAAGAATTTACAATACAAAACTTGCTCAAGGCTCCTTTTACTGTCTGCTTCTGAGGAATAAGCTTGGTATTTATCCAAACCCAGTTTGTATCTCGCCAGGGTATATTCTCTTCGTTGAAATATTTGAATTTTCGAGTCTGCTTGTTGTAATAAAGAAGTTTTGCTTTGTATTTGTGATAAGTCTTTACATCCGTAAAATACTTTTCTACCTTGGCATTTAAGTCTGTACCCTTGGGGAAACAAGTAAAATCAACAATTGGCAAAAACGAATAATTAATAAGTATGAAAAAAATTATTCCTAACGTTGTTGTTAAAACCCAGCTTAGTTGATAACGCTCATTTAGTTTCGACGGCTTAAGCTTCTTTTTATTGAATAGTAAAATTATTGACAATATCCACAAGATGAGATTTCTCAAGAACATATATTGGTTCGACAAATCGAATGGATTACACGAAAGGCCAGAGTAGTATGGATTACGGACTGCTATAATGTATGATAAAGGTAAGTAAACCGTAAACAAAACCACGGATATTAGTACTGCATGCCTCAGGAAAAGCCCAAAAATCAATGAAACACCCAAAACAAATTCGATAACGATAAACAAAAACGTAATAATAAAAGAAAGTCTTTGAAGCTCTTGTTGCCCACCTATGATCATTGTTTTATGTTCTGTCTCAAAAGTAGCTCCTAGTGGATCTATTGCTTTGGTAAGGCTAGTATAAAGTAAAATTACTCCTATGAGAATACGGGCTATGTCAAATATTGTTATTTTCTTCTTTTTCCTCATCTAAGTTCCAAAGTTTAATTAGCGCAAAAACAGAATAATTAATAATGTCAAAATAATTGTTCTCTACACCTTCCGATACTAGAGTTTCACCTTGGTTGTCCTCTATCTGCTTTATTCGAAAAATTTTCATGAGTATAAGATCTGTAAATGAGCTAACACGCATTTGCCTCCATGCCTCTCCATAATCGTGATTTTTTCTCTGCATCAAGTCCAGGGCATTCCGTGAATACTTATCATAAAGCTGCATGGCTTTTTCATTGCTTATATCGATCTCATCTGCAAATCCCAATTCATTCTGTATTAGACCAATAATAGAATAATTTATCAAACCTATAAACTCTCCGTCAATTTGCTCATCGACTCTTGCTTCGCCAGTTAACTCAATAGTACGAATACGATTAGCTTTTATATATAGCTGGTCTGTTATTGACTCAGGCCTTAACAAACGCCAGGCAGGTCCATAATCTTTAAGTTTTTTCTGAAAAATATTACGGCATTTTTCTATTACCTGGAGAAATTGTTGCGAGGTTTTGTCCATACTTTGCTAATTTTGCCTGAGTGCATTTTTTACCAACAAACCAAAAATAGTAAACAATGGATAATATCACAAAAAAAACAATGAACTTCCGTGGCCAGATGGTCACATTTGACAGTCCTATTGTTATGGGTATACTTAACGTAACACCAGACTCTTTTTACGACGGAGGACGTTATACATACGAACAAGCTATTGCACACAGGGCACAGGAAATCCTGGACCAGGGAGGTACTATAATTGATGTAGGAGCTTATTCTTCACGTCCAGGTGCAGAAGATATTAGCCAGGATGAAGAAATGCGCCGCCTGGACAAGGCATTGTCTGCTATCCGCAAGGAACTGCCAGAAGCAATAATTTCTGTTGACACCTTCCGTCCCCAGGTGGCAGAAATGGTACTCAAGGACTTTGGCGTCCAGATGATTAATGACATCATGGGCGGGGGAGAGGATAGAAAAATGTACAATGTTATTGCTAAATGGAATGTACCTTATGTACTGATGCACATCAAGGGTACACCTCAAACTATGCAGCAAAATCCTCATTACAACGATGTTGTCCAGGAAATAATACTTTATTTTGCAGAACGCCTACACCAGCTGCGAGGCTTACATATAAATGATGTAGTCCTGGATCCAGGCTTTGGCTTTGGCAAAACACTGGATCATAATTACCAGATAATGGCGAAGCTAGAAGTATTTAAACAATTGTTTCCTGAGCCTCTGATGGTAGGTATATCGCGTAAATCAATGATATTCCGTTTACTTAACATCTCACCAGATAAGGCACTCAATGGTACTACCGTTTTAAACACTATTTCTTTGCTAAAAGGTGCAGACATTCTCAGGGTGCACGATGTGCGTGAGGCGGTAGAGGCAATCAAAATAGTGGAAAAAATGAAGGAACAGGATTCTAATTAATGCATCATGATTTATCTTGTTATAATCACCTGCTCCACTTGTCTCCCAGATTGCTAGCCTATAGCTGTAATAGATCACTTCCTAAATAACAGAGGCTGCCAGTAGGCAGCCTCTGTTATCTCTTGAAAATGAAAATTTTTATTCCATATAAAGC
>JALWNS010000142.1 GCA_027083655.1 Bacteroidales bacterium
GAAATATCTACACTCTCTATATATTTTGAAGCATCAACGAGCCTATTACGTGTCGAGGCAAAATCATTGTTTATATATACGTGTATCTGTTTAATCTGCCCTGTTGGGATGTCATAATAATAAAGATATCCGCCTTTTTCGAAAACAATCTTGTCTCCGCCAATTGACGGGAATTTTATATCAAAATCAGTAAAGTCGGTTACCTTCTTAGTCTCTTTGGTTTTCAGGTCAAAAACAAACAAATTCATAGTGCGGTCCCGGTCAGAGGCAAAGAAAATCTTATCCTCATACCACATCGGGAAAATATCCTGCGCAGGGTTCTCAAACAAACGATCTGCCTTGCCGGTTGTATAGTCATAAACCCATATATCATCCGCCATACCACCACGGTAATATTTCCATGTACGGAACTCACGGAATATGCGGTTAAAAGCTAATTTCTTTCCATCAGGAGAGAATGAGCAAAAACCACCATCCTGGATAGGCACTTCCTCTGGCAAATTGCCTTCGAGATCTACTGTGAATAATTGCCCACGGAAAGAATTAAAAGAGTGCATCCGGGAACGGAAAATTATCTTCTTACTGTCTGGTGTCCATCCCATAACAATATTATTCGGACCCATACGGTCTGCCACATCATCCCTGGTCAGAGTAGCTGTATAAGTCAACCTCTTTGGTACACCACCGTCTATAGGCATTACATAAACTTCGGTATTGCCGTCGTACTGTCCTGTAAAGGCTATCCATTTACCATCTGGCGATATTTTGGCAAACATCTCAAAGCCAGGGTGGGATGTCAACCTTCTTGCTACACCGCCATTGATGTTCACAATATAGAGATCACCTGCATAGGTAAAAACAACTTTATCTCCTCTTACATTTGGAAAGCGCAAAAGACGCGCCTCTTCAGTGCTTTGCGCTATCAAAGACCAAGCACTAACTATTGTCAGAAGCAAAAAAACAAAAAGTCTCCTCATATTGCTAAAATTTAAACATTTGCTTAAACAAATTTAAAAGCATAAAACAAGCATGCAAACTTTTAGCCTAATCAATGCGAGTTTTTAAGTTTTTTAAGTTAATACGTGATACAACAAAGAGGCTTTTTCACCTGCATATTGCACTAAAAAAATTATGATTTAAAATTAACCAGGTCTTTTTATTTTCCCTGGCTCTTCTCAGTTTTCTCTATCATGATACCTAAGATAATAAGCACTAAGCCTAAGAAGGTCGTGAAATATAACTTCTCCCCTAAAATAAAGTGAATGAATACCAGAGACAAGAAAGGCGATAGAAACACAAGATTGCTTATTTTTGCCGAAGAACTAGTCAGGTTCATTGCCATCATCCACAAATAAAAAGTAACACCCATCTCAAATAGTCCAATATATACAGGCCCTATAAGATGCCAATCTATTGCGAAATCATATCCTCGTGCAACAATCATTATTATAAATAAGTAGATTGTACCAAAAAAGAAGCTCATAAACAATTTAAGCACCTCATCTCGACGGTCCCTGACGTTAAAAATCCAGAATAGAGCCCAGAAAACAGAGCTTGCCACTGCCAGGCCTGCCCCCAATGGTTGTTCAATCTTCAGTGCACCCAGCCTTCCCTGTGTAGCAATAACAAAGGCACCCAAAAAACCTATTATCACCCCTATAACCTGCCGTCCTGTGAGCTTCTGCTTCAATAATGGCACAGACAAAAGGGATAGCACTATAGTCCAAGTATAATTAAGAGGCTGGGCCACTTGCGCAGGTAGCATATCATAAGCCTTAAACAGGACAAGATAATAAGCAGTAGGGGAAATCAAGCCCATTATAGCTGAATTTCTAAAATCTCTACGGCTCTGGGCAAACACACTTCTCCAACGTCCTGTAAATAACAGAATAAGCGAAAATATAACCACGCTTGTCAGGCTGGAGAGAAAGATTAGTTGCAATGGTGAATAAACCCGCAGCGATAGCTTAAAGGCAGTTGCTACGGTAGACCAGAAAAACACAGAGCTTAGAGCAAATAAATATGCTTTAGTCTGTTTTTTCATTCATTAGCTCTTTAAAAATTTCAATATATTTCTCAGACAGGTGTTCGTAGCTCATGTTTTTCTCTAGATACTCTTTGCCACGGCGGCCCATCTCATCAAGTTCTGACTTTGGCTTGTGGGAATATTCTATAATTTTCTCGGCTAAAATCCCAGGTTTTTCGGCAGGCAACATCTCACCACATTTCACCTCAGAGACAACATCCGAATCACACGAGCAAGATACAAGAATTGGACGGGCAGAATACAGATAATCTACCCATTTATTAGGAGAAATACCGTATTTGTAAATATGCCTATCCCTGAGCGTATGTACCAGAATATCACATTTTTCCAGGAACGACACAACCTGGTTCTTATGCACACGTGGTAAGAAAATCATATTATCAAGTCCCTGCGCCATTTTTATAATTTTCTCTTTCTCGGGACCATCACCCAATAAAGCTAAAACAATATGGTCTGCGCCTTTTTCCTTAAGAATTCGTGCTACTTCCACCAGCTGCTCTAGTTTATATGCTAGATTAAAACCGCCTGCAAAACCAACGAGGAACTTATCTTTGGGCAACTTTTCCTCTACTTCTGGCGGTAGAGGCTTTAAATTATTCATAAATTCGGGATCATAACCCTGGCCAATATGCTTAAACCTGAAAGGCTTGTCAATTACCTCCTTAACATGTAAATCCAGGCGGGGCATGGTGCCTACAATGTAATCAGCGTTCTCATAAGCTTTTTTCTCGACCCAGGCAAGGAATTTTACTGCAGGATTTGCTGGTGAAACATTCATCAAGTCAACCAACGACATTGGCCATATATCTCTTACTTCGAATACGAATTTTGCACCATATTTTTTCTTAAAGCTTATGGCCGTGAGTGCCGTCAACAGGGACAGAGATGAGACCAAGATTATATCAGGCTTTTCAAGCTTCAACTTACGTGGAGCTCGAGCTAACATATATTCAAAAACAAACCAGCTAATTATACGCTTCAGGTTGGCACCCATTCTAATTTTTGGCCCCTTTAGCACAATATACTTAAATCCATCAATGTTTCTAACCCAGGCGAAACCTTTAACTTTTTTATATGAAATAGAAGAGGCCGACGAGATTGAGGTCACATCAATACCTTTTCGGGCAAAGTACTTAGAGAAGAAGTAATGACGGGTGACAAAAAAGCTATCCTGCGGCACTTCGAAGTACTTAGCTATAAACCAAAGTCTCATAAAACAACCTTTTGAAATTCAGAAAACAAAAAAGCCCAGCAAAGGCTGGGCTTCAAATATATAATTTTTATCGAGAAAATACGCATTATTCGTTTTCTTCTTTCTTTTCACCGTTATCTTCTGCTTTGTTCTCCTCAGTTTCGTGCTGTTCGTTTTTTTCTTCTACTTGTGGGTCTTGTGGCTGTTCTTGTGTTTCTTCTGCCTGTGTCTGTTCTGCTGTAGTCTCTTCTACAGGTTCTTCGACTGCTACTTGTTCTTCGCTAACAGCTTTTTTCTTGCTACCGCCACGTCTTACACGACGTTTTTTCTCTCCGGCAGTAGCAGCTGGATTCTGGGTATATACTTCATTAAAGTCAACAAGCTCAATAAGAGCCATTTCTGCACCATCACCCTTACGAGGGCCAAGCTTAAGGATTCGAGTATAGCCACCTGGCCGGTTTTCTGCCCTCTTTGCTACTTCACGGAAAAGTTCTGTAACAGCGTATTTATTACGTAAATAACGGAATGCTATACGACGGTTATGTGTAGTATCTTCTTTAGCGCGTGTGATAAGCGGCTCTATAAAACGACGCAATTCTTTTGCTTTTGGCAATGTAGTTTTTATTCTCTTGTGCATGATTAGAGCCACTGCCAGATTGGACATCAGAGCCTTACGGTGCTCAGCTTTTCGTCCTAAATGATTGAATTTCTTTCTGTGTCTCATTTGCTCAAAGGTTTAACAATTAGTTTGATAACAACAAGATAAATTATTCGCTTTCTTCGTCTAACTTATATTTAGACACATCCATTCCGAAGTCTAGGCTATAATTATCAAGCAATTCTTCGATCTCTGCCAATGACTTCTTACCAAAGTTACGGAACTTAAGCAAATCTTCTTTCTGGTATTGTACCAGATCTCCAAGTGTGTTTACACCTGCTGCTTTCAGACAGTTTAATGCACGAACCGACAGGTCAAGGTCTACAAGGCGCTTTTTAAGGATCTGCCTCATGTGTAGAATTTCTTCATCCAATTCTTCTTCTCGCTGTTTTTCTTCTTCTTCAATTGTAATCTTCTCGTCAGAGAAGAGCAAGAAGTGCTGGATTAGAATTTTAGCTGCTTCTTTCAAAGCCTCCTTGGGATGAATAGAACCATCGGTCTTTATTTCGATGATAAGTTTCTCATAGTCTGTCTTCTGGCCTACACGATAATCTTCTACACTATACTTAACATGGCGTATTGGTGTAAAAATTGAATCTATAGCTATTGTGCCAAATGGCATATTATCTGTTTCATTGGCCTCAGACATAACATAACCTCTTCCTTTCTCTATTTCAACAGTCATTTCTAGTCTCACACTTGGCTCAAGGTGCGCGATAACAAGGTCTTTGTTTATTACCTCATAAACCCTGAGATACTCATCAAGGTCACCTGCCTTGAATTCTTCCTGTCCTGTTATAACAAGACTAATTTTCTCGTAATTTTCGTCAGTATTAAGCTTTTTCTTGAATCTTACTTGCTTGAGGTTCAAGACAATATCAGTAACATCTTCCAAAACACCGGGTATAGCTGTAAACTCATGGTCTACACCTTCTATTTTAATTCGGGTGATAGCATACCCTTCCAGTGAAGAGAGCAAAACTCTCCTAACTGCATTTCCGATTGTATGCCCGAATCCCGGTTCTAGTGGACGAAATTCAAATATGCCGTGAAAATCATCGGCTTCTATCATTACGACCTTATCAGGTCTTTGGAATTCTAAAAGAGCCATATAGTCTCTCTATTTTTTTATTTTTAACAAAAAAGAGTCTGTCATCTAAGCACAGATGACAGACCAAAATATGGAATTTTTTACTTAGAGTACAACTCAACGATGAGCAGCTCGTTAATGTTCTCTGGAATTTCCTCGCGTGTTGGACGATAAAGAAACTTACCTGCTAGCAAATTCTCATCCCACTCAAGCCATGGATATTTATTAGCTCTCTTAGACTTAATCGATTCTTGGATAACTTCCAGAGTCTTTGATTTCTCACGAACTGCAATAATGTCACCTTCTTTCAGAAGGTAAGAAGGTATATTAACTACTTTTCCGTTAACGAGTATATGTTTGTGTGATACTAGCTGACGTGCCGCTGGACGTGAAGGAGCAATACCTAAACGGTATACTACATTATCAAGACGAGATTCTAATAGCTGCAACAGGATCTCACCTGTTTTGCCCTTCATTCTCTGAGCCTTCTTGAACAAATTACGGAACTGACGCTCGTAAAGACCATAAATATACTTGGCTTTCTGCTTTTCGTTCAACTGCATTCCGTAGACTGACTGCTTACGACGTTTACGTGCACGACCATGCAATCCTGGAGGATATTTACGGCGTTCGAAATGCTTATCTGGTCCGTAAATAGGCTCACCGAAACGTCTAGCTATTTTTGTTTTTGGTCCTGTATATCTTCCCATGCTTTCAAAATTTTTTAATTAATAATTATACACGACGACGTTTTGGTGGACGACAACCATTATGTGGTATCGGTGTAACGTCAATAATTTCTGTCACCTCTATACCAGCTGCTGCAATTGCTCTTATAGCAGCCTCGCGTCCATTACCTGGTCCCTTAACATATACTTTGACCTTGCGCAGACCTAAAGCATACGCTTCTTTAGCACAATCTGTTGCTGCAACCTGGGCAGCATAAGGAGTATTCTTTTTTGACCCTTTGAAGCCCATTTTTCCTGCTGATGACCAGCTTATGGTCTGACCCTGAGTATTTGTCAAGGTAATAATTATATTATTGAAAGAAGAATGAATATGGGCTTCACCGATAGGCTCTACTACGACCTTCTTCTTACGTTTGGTCTGTTTTGTTTTCTTAGCCATAGGATTAACTAAATTTTAATTATTTACGAGGTGCTTTCTTCTTGTTAGCAACTGTCTTACGCTTACCCTTACGTGTACGGGCATTAGTACGTGTACGCTGTCCTCTTACAGGTAATCCAAGACGATGACGTATGCCACGGTAACAACCGATCTCCATCAAACGCTTAATATTCAACTGAACACGGGTACGTAGAGCACCTTCAAGTGTGTAATCCGCTACTACCTGTCGTATACGTGCTATCTGATCATCGTCCCACTCTTTAACCTTAAGCTCTGGGTCAACCCCAGCTTTCTCAAGTATCTCAAGAGCACGAGAGCGCCCTATGCCGTAAATATATGTAAGCGCAATCTTGCCTCTCTTTTCTTTTGGTAAATCAACACCAACTATACGTGCCATTTGTTAATGATTTGATTAAGTTAAACTTTGGTTTTTATAAGCAGAGTGCAAAATTAAACTTTTTACCAAGAAAAACAAAGAAATAATCATAAAAATTATTTACCCTGGCGCTGCTTGAAGCGCGGATTTTTCTTGTTAATGATATACACTCTTCCCTTACGACGGACAATCTTGTCCTCTGGATGACGCTTTTTTACTGATACTCTTACTTTCATTTTATTATGTTTTTTAACGTTTTACTCTATATAAGCTATAAACGGCGAACAATACGACCATTATTCAGGTCATAAGGACTTAACTCTACCCTGACCCTGTCGCCAGGAAGAATACGAATATAATTCATTCTCATCTTACCTGATAAATGCGCAACAATCTCATGGCCCATGTCGAGTTTCACTCTAAAACGTCCGTTTGCTAATGCTTCCAAAACTTCCCCTTCTTGTACTATGTGTTTTTGTTTAGACATATTATTATTTTTTGGTTTTATGGTGCTGAGATATTATCATTCTGGTTAATGGCCTCGTAAATATAATCAAAAGTTGATAAAATATCTGCCCCTTTTTCGTCAACTGCCACAGATAATTCATAATGTGCTGCAGGTTTGCCATCTGCCGTACGGACTGTCCAACCGTCTTTTTCTATATAAATTTTGTGCGTACCCATGTTAACCATGGGCTCTATAGCCAATGTCATACCTTTTTTCAACCTCTTCCCATAACCTCTGATGCCATAATTAGGTACTGCAGGCTCTTCGTGAAGGTAGCGCCCTACACCATGTCCTGTCATCTCACGAACCACAGAAAAACCAAACTTTTTGACGTATGACTCAATGGCATAGCCAATGTCCCCTATCCTATTACCTGGCTTTACCTGCTCAATACCACGATACAGAGCCTCTTTTGTGACTTTCATTAATGTCCACACCCCTGCAGGTACTTCACCTACTGCATAAGTAAAAGCGCTATCTGAATGGTAACCATTCAGGTTTATTCCACAATCGATTGAGACAATATCACCTTCTTTTATTTCATAGTCTCCTGGGATACCGTGTATTACAACATCATTTACAGAAATACAGAGGGTAGCTGGGTACCCTCTGTATTTCAAGAAAGATGGCTTACCGCCATGATCCATTATAAATTCGTATGCTAGCTTGTCTAGCTCTATAGTCTTAATACCAGGCTTTATAGCTTTTGCTAATTCTCCATGTAACTGTCCTAGTAGTATATTACTCTTACGTATCTGCTCTATTTCCTCTTCGCTCTTTATAATAATCATGCTTTGCCCATTTTATAATGCAGCACCATAACCATAACGTCCCTTGATGGCACCTCCTGTAATAATACCGTCATAATGACGCATCTTCATGTGAGCATCTATTTGCTGTAATGTATCAAGGATAACCCCAACAAGGATCAACAAAGATGTACCACCGTAAAATGTTGCAAATGCCCTGTTAACACCCAATTTCGTTGCAAATGCTGGCAAGATGGCTATGATTGCCAACAATATAGAACCTGGTAATGTTATCTTTGACAAAATAGAATCAATATATTCTGCTGTTTGCTTTCCAGGCTTTACACCAGGGATAAATCCTCCGTTACGCTTTAAATCCTCGGCTATCTGCTGTGGATTAATAATAACGGCTGTATAAAAATATGTAAACAGGATCACCAATATAGCAAAAGTAAAGTTATACCAGAAACCGGTAAAATCTGAAAATGCCGCACCAATACCACTGAGTGTCTGGGACTTGAAGCCTGTTAACATAACAGGGAAAAACATCAATGCCTGTGCGAAGATAATTGGCATAACGCCTGCTGCGTTAACCTTCAGAGGGATGTATTGACGCACGCCACCGTAAACACGGTTACCCACAACCCTCTTGGCATACTGCACAGGGATACGGCGAACACCCTGGATCAACAAAACAGAGAACATGAAAACAAGGTAAAGGATAACAAGCTCTACGACGAATATTACCAGTCCGCCTCCAGATACTTCCAGACGTGCTGCAAACTCATAAGACAGAGCCGCGGGCAGACGGGCTATAATACCAATCATGATGAGCAGGGAAATACCGTTACCTATTCCTCGCTCTGTAATCTTCTCGCCAAGCCACATAACGAAAATAGTACCGGCTGTCAATAAAAGCACAGAACTAATCCAGAACAATCTATAATCCATCACTATTGCCGGACCAACTGTATTCTGTAGGTTCACAATATAAGCAGGAGCCTGGAAAAGCAAAATAATGATTGTCAACCAACGTGTATATTGATTAAGCTTGCGCCTACCACTTTCGCCTTCCCTCTGCAACTTCTGGAAATATGGCACTGCCAAACCCAAAAGCTGGATAACGATTGAAGCAGAGATGTAGGGCATTATACCCAAAGCAAAGATAGATGCATTTGCAAAAGCTCCGCCAGAAAACATATTCAACAACGACATAATACCACCTTCTGTCTGCTGGCGCAAGCCTTCAAGCTGATGTGGATCTATACCCGGCAAAACAACGTGTGCGCCCAATCGGTATACCAGGATAAATCCAAGTGTTATTAAGATTTTCTGACGTAAATCTTCGATTTTAAAAATGGTCTTGATTATTTCAATTAACTTTTTCATCTCTACGTGAATTACGCGTTTAATTAGATAGTGATAGCTTTGCCATCAAGAGATTCGATTGCTTGCTTTGCTGTCTTGGAGAAAGCGTGTGCGTAGACTTCAAGTTTTCTAGTTATTTGTCCTCTTCCTAAGATTTTAACTTTGTCGTTCTTTGAAATGATACCAGCTTTTCTGAGGACTTCCTCATCTATCTTATCCACTCCCATGCGGTCTGCTACGCGCTGCAGGGTGTCCAGGTTAACTGCGCGATATTCAACCCGGTTACGGTTCTTAAAGCCAAATTTTGGCACTCGGCGGATATAAGGCATCTGGCCGCCTTCGAAACCGATCTTATCGCTATAACCTGAGCGTGACTTATGGCCTTTATTACCACGAGTAGCGGTACCTCCATGACCACTACCCTCGCCACGACCCACTCTTTTTCTTCTTTTTACTGCTCCTTTAGCAGGTTTGAGATTGCTCAGATCCATAATTCAATTTCTTTTTTTAATTTTCTACTTTTTCTACTTTAACAAGATGCTTAACCTTATCTACCATCCCCAAAATCTGTGGGGTTGCATTGTGAACAACACTATGATTTATACGCTTGAGGCCCAACGCTTTTATAGTAAGTTTCTGTTTCTTGGGCACATCGATAATACTGCGTACTTGTGTGATTTTTATCTTTTCCATTTTTCCTCAGATTATTATCCGTTAAATACTTTATTAAGAGGTACACCACGCTGTTCGGCAATGGTATATGCATCTCTAAGCTCTGTAAGAGCTTTGATTGTTGCTTTAACTACATTATGAGGGTTTGAAGAACCCTTAGACTTAGCCAAAACGTCTTGTACTCCGGCACTCTCGAGAACGGCACGCATAACACCACCGGCCTTAACACCGGTACCAGGTGCTGCAGGCTTAATCAGAACACGTGCTGCGCCGTACTTAGCCTCCTGCTCATGAGGAATAGTTCCTTTAATCAGAGGAACCTTAATGAGGTTTTTCTTGGCTTTTTCTACAGCTTTGGCTATTGCTGCAGTCACTTCTTTAGCCTTACCCAGTCCGTAACCTACTATTCCATTTTCATTACCAACAACTACAAGAGCTGAGAAACTGATAGTACGTCCGCCTTTTGTAACCTTAGTAACGCGTTTGATAGTAACCAAACGGTCCTTGAGTTCAAGGTCACTTATATTTAATCTTCTACTTGTTGTTGCCATATACTTTCAAATTTAGTTTTAGAAAATTAAACCACCTTCACGGGCACCATCGGCAAGAGCCTTAACTCTACCGTGGTATTTATAACCATTACGATCAAAAACTGCATTAGATATACCAGCTTGCTTAGCCTTCTCGGCCAGAAGCTTGCCAACCATTTTGGCTTGTTCGGTCTTTGTTTTGCCTTCCAGCTGACCAGCCAATTCTTTAGAACGGGTAGAAGCTGCTACGAGAGTACGTCCAGCTTCGTCGTCTATCAGCTGTGCATAGATATGCTTATTACTCCTGAACACTGAGAGCCTTGGACGCTCAGGAGTACCATGTATCTTTTTTCTAATGCGACGCTTTATCTTGAGTCTTCTCTTTACTTTTTCTGCAAGAGCCATTTTAGTATGATTTTAAAATAGTTTAAACATTAAGCTGCACCAGACTTACCTTGCTTACGACGGATTTCTTCGCCAACAAAGCGAATACCTTTACCCTTGTATGGCTCAGGTGGTCTGAAAGAACGTATCTTTGCAGCTACCTGACCTAGCAACTGCTTATCATAGGATGTGAGGGTAACTATTGGGTTACTACGACGTTCCTGCTGTACTTCTACTTTTACCTCTGGAGCTATCTCCATCAAAATATTGTGGGAAAAACCCAAGCTTAAATCTAACAATTGACCGTTAACAGTGGCTTTATATCCGACACCTATCAACTCAAGCTGGACCTTAAAGCCTTCGGAAACGCCCTTTACCATATTATTAATAAGAGAACGGTAAAGACCATGCATAGATTTATGATGCTTAGCATCAGATGGGCGTTTTACACGGATCTCTTTGTTTTCTTTGTCAATCTCTATTGTTATATCTGGATGTACTTTCTGCTGTAATGTACCAAGCTTACCTTTGACAGTAACCACATTATTACTGTCAACTGTAACCTCTACACCCTCTGGTATTGGTATGGGTAATTTACCGATACGTGACATATTACCTTACTTTTTCAGGTTTAATAAACATAGCATATAACTTCACCACCGATACCCAAAGCTCGGGCTTCTTTATCGGTCATAACGCCCTTTGATGTGGACAAAATAGCGATACCAAGACCATTCAATACACGTGGCAATTCGTCTTTACCAACATACTTACGATGGCCAGGTTTACTTACTCGCTTCAGATTCTTAATAGCAGGGGTATTAGTAATAGGATGATATTTAAGAGCTATCTTAATTGTCCCCTGCGGACCATTGTCATCAAACTTATAACTTAAGATATATCCTTTGTCAAAGAGTATCTTAGTTATCTCTTTCTTCAACTTAGAAGCTGGTATTTCAACTACTTTATGACCTGCTCTGATAGCGTTGCGTATTCTTGTCAGGTAGTCAGCAATTGGATCTGCGTACATAACTTTGTGATTTTAAAAATTTTACCAACTTGCCTTTTTAACTCCAGGGATAAGTCCCTGAGAAGCTAAACGACGGAATTCAATACGGTTGATACCGAATTGACGCATATAACCTCGTGGACGTCCGCTGATACGACAGCGATTGCGTACTCTAACAGGAGATGAATTCTTAGGCAAACGCTGCAACTCAAACATTGCCTGCAAATCTCCTTGTTTAACTCTTTTTTTCAGCTCAGCTCGTTTAGCTGCATATTTCTCTGCAAGACGGCGACGCTTGACGTCACGGGCTTTTATAGATTCTTTAGCCATAGTAAACTTTGTTTAAATGTTTGACCATTACTTTTTGAAAGGCATTCCAAATGCCTCCAAAAGGGCATAACCTTCCTCATCTGTCTCGGCCGTAGTAACAAAAGTAATATTCATACCATTAATTTTATAAACATTTTCCAAATCAATTTCTGGGAAAATGATTTGCTCTTCAACACCCATGGTATAATTACCACGTCCGTCTAACTTTGCAGGCAGCCCGTTAAAGTCCTTGATGCGTGGGATAGCCGCTGCTATCAAACGCTCTAGGAATTCGTACATGCGGTCTCCACGTAAAGTAACACGGGCTCCTATTTCACGGCCGCGACGCAACTTAAAATTGTGAATATCTTTCTTAGCCTTAGTAGGTACAGCACGCTGACCAGCAATAGCTGTCAGCTCATCAAGAGCCACCTCCAGGATACGCTTGTCCTGGAGAGCCTTACCCAAACCCATATTGATTACAATCTTCTCCAAGCGAGGTACCTGCATAACTGACTTATAACCAAAACGTTTCATCAAAGCAGGTACTATCTCTTCCTGATACTTACGCTTGTAGTTGGGTACGTATTTCTGTTGTTTTGTTTCCTTAGCTGCCATCACTTAAGTTCTACTTTATTTGGTGATTTTTTAGAATAACGAACAAGTTTGCCAGTCTCTGGGTCGCGACGGCGACCTATGCGAGTTGGCTCGCCAGTCTCAGGGCAAATTGGAAGCACATTAGAAATATGAATAGGTGCTTCTTGCTCAACAATATTGCTCTGCTGATCCTGGCTAGTAGGCTTTTTGTGCTTGTAAACGATATTTACGCCTTCTACAATGACCTTATTTTTCTTAGGCAATACCTTTAGCACACGCCCACGTTTACCCTTATCATCACCGGCGATAACTTCTACTATGTCGCCTTTTTTAACATGAAATTTCTTTGGCATGGCTTTTAGAATTAAAAATTACAATACTTCAGGAGCTAAAGAGACTATTTTCATATAACCTTTAGCTCTCAACTCACGTGGAATAGGACCAAAGATACGGGTCCCTTTTAGTTCTCCAGCTTTGTTTACCAGGACGACGGCATTATCATCAAAACGTATATAAGAGCCGTCGGGACGACGTACTTCTTTTTTTGTACGTACGACAACAGCGTGATAGATCTCCCCCTTTTTGACATTAGATTTGGGGAGGTACTCACGTACACTAACAACGATACGATCACCGATGGTGGCAAAATTTTTACCTGAGCCACCTAGAATACCGATACACTTAACTTTTTTTGCGCCGCTGTTGTCGGCAACGTTTAACATTGTTTCTCTCTGTATCATAGTTACTTAGCTCTTTCAATTATTTCAACAAGACGCCAACGTTTACGCCTACTGAGAGGACGTGTTTCCATAATGCGAACGGTGTCGCCTACATGAGCTTCATTATTTTCGTCGTGTGCAAGATATTTTTTACGACGAGTAACGAACTTTCCGTATTTAGGGTGTTTCATACGGCGTACCACCTCTACTGTAATGGTTTTATCCATCTTATCGCTAACTACGACACCGACGCGCTGTTTGCGCATTGGACGAGTTGATTTGTTTTCCATAACTCAAACAATTACTTTTTTTTGTTCTTCTTTTTTGGCCTACGCAAATTAGGATTTTCAGCCAATTCACGCTGACGCAGCTCGGTTAATAGACGAGCTATCAGGCGCTTTGTATTTCTAATCTCATGCGTATTCTCCAGTGGTGAAATTGCATGAGTAAGACGCAACTGAGCCAAACGCTGCTTCTGATCGCGAACCATTTCACGGAGCTCTTGCGTTGTGAGCTCACGTATTTCTTGCATTTTCATGAGACCTACGATTTTTTGATTTACTCGTGATAATCACGACGAACAACAAACTTCGTTCTTACAGGTAATTTCTGGGCACCGAGACGCAAAGCTTCCTGAGCTACTTCTTTGCTAACACCTTCGATCTCAAAGAGGATACGTCCTGGGGTAACAGGTGCTACGTACTGGTCGATATCACCTTTACCTTTACCCATACGTACTTCTGCAGGTTTCTTTGTCACAGGTTTGTCAGGGAAAATACGAATCCAAACCTTACCCTGACGTTTCATATAACGGGTGATAGCCTGACGTGCAGCCTCTATCTGACGGGCAGTTATCCATTTTGTATCAAGGGCTTTCAAACCAAATGTTCCGAAAGCCAGTTCGCTCCCACGCCATGAGATACCTTTCATTCTGCCCTTTTGCTGCTTACGGTATTTTAGCTTCTTTGGTTGTAACATAGCTTGTTAATTTGATAGTTCAACAAAATTTTGTTTAACAAAGTTAACGTCTTGGGCTACGACGTCCACCACGACGTGCACGGCTGGATGCTGGCTTTGCTTTGTGTGTTTCTGCGCGTGGAGAAAGATCGCGTTTACCATATACCTCTCCCTTGAAAATCCACACTTTAACACCCAGACGTCCCTGTTTTGTGTGTGCTTCCACAAGGGCATAGTCAATATCTGCACGGAAAGTGTGCAGAGGAATACGACCTTCTTTATATTCTTCGCTACGTGCCATTTCTGCACCGTTCAGACGGCCAGAGACACGCACTTTTATACCCTTTGCACCCATACGCATGGAGTTAGCAATAGCAGTCTTAACTGCTCGGCGGTATGCTACCCTGTTTTCTATCTGACGCGCAATGTTATTAGCAACTATAAGAGCATCAAGCTCTGGCCGTTTAACCTCGTCAATATTAACCTGAACTTCCTTGCCCTTGGTAATTTTCTTGAGCTCTTCCTTTAGCTTATCAACTTCCTTGCCGCCCTTACCTATAATCATACCGGGACGTGCTGTCTTAATGGTGACAGTTATGAGCTTATTTGTACGCTCAATAATAATGCGTGAGATATCAGCCTTAGCCAGACGAACGCGCAGATACTTGCGGATCTCTTCGTCCTCAATAAGATTGTCGGCATAGCTACGACCGCCGAACCAATTAGAGTCCCAGCCGCGAATAAAACCTAACCTATTTGCAATTGGATTAACTTTCTGTCCCATTATTCTTCGTTGTTTTTAGAGTCTAAAACAATAGTGATATGGCTATAGCGACGGCGAATTGGGAATGCCCTACCCTGAGCGCGTGGGCGGATACGTTTGAGCATTCCTGCTCCGTCTACTGTTATTTCTTTTATATAGAGATCTGCATCTTCTATTCTTTCATTATCGTGCTTTTGCTCCCAGTTATTCATTGCAGAGAGCAAAAGCTTACGAATAGGCTCTGCAGCAGCTTTTTTTGTGAATTGCAAAACATCAAGCGCTTCGTGCACGTCCATGCCGCGAATAAGGTCTGCAACCAAACGAACCTTTCGCGGAGACTGACGATAATTACGCAAAACAGCGTAAGCTTTTTTACTGCGCTCTTCTTTTAGCTTTTCAGCGTATATTCTTTTTCTTTTACCCATTTTTTCAAGGATTTAGTTATTAAAGCACAAAATCAACGAGTTACTTACTTCTTCTTTTTCTTATCTGCATGACCACGGAATGTACGTGTCATTGCGAATTCACCAAGCTTATGACCTACCATATCCTCCGTGATATAAACAGGGATAAACTTCATTCCATTGTGCACGGCAATAGTGTGTCCAACGAAATCAGGGATAATCATAGTAGCACGGGACCAGGTCTTAACGACCTCTTTACGGCCTTCCTCGTTGAGCTTCTGTATCTTTTTGTATAACTTATAGTTTACAAATGGTCCTTTTTTTAGTGAACGAGCCATAGTTCAAAAATTTAGTTTACTTTACTTTCTCTTCTTAGATTTACGACGCTCAATAATAAGCTTAGTAGAAGGCTTCTTAGGATTACGGGTCTTTTTACCCTTAGCGTAAAGACCCTTACGAGAACGTGGATGACCACCAGAAGCCTTACCTTCACCACCACCCATTGGGTGATCGACAGGGTTCATAGCAACGCCGCGAACACGTGGACGGCGACCACGCCAACGGTTACGACCAGCTTTACCTACTTTCTCTAGGAAATGTTCAGGGTTAGAAACCTGACCTACAGTAGCTTTGCAGCTGGTCAAAACTTTTCGGATTTCTCCCGAAGGCATCTTAAGAATAGCATACTTTCCTTCACGAGCAACCAGCTGGGCATAAGTACCAGCACTACGAGCAATCATACCACCTTTACCGGGATAAAGCTCGATATTATGAATAATTGTACCCAGTGGTATCTCGTCCAGATAAAGAGTATTACCTACCTCGGGAGCTACACCACGGCCAGATAGGATTTCCTGGCCTACCTTCAAACCTTTAGGCGCAAGTATGTAGCGCTTTTCACCATCTTTGTAAACAACTAGAGCAATACGTGCGCTACGGTTTGGATCGTATTCTATAGACTTAACAATACCAGGGATACCTTCTTTATCACGCTTGAAATCAATAATACGATAACGACGCTTGTGTCCGCCACCTATATAACGGGCGGTCATGCGTCCCTGGTTGTTACGACCACCTGACTTGCGCAATCCTTTTGTCAGAGACTTTTCAGGTGTAGTCTTGGTTATATCCTCAAAAGTAATTGCTACTCTATGTCGTTGACCTGGTGTTACAGGCTTTAACTTTTTAATTCCCATTGTTCAACAAGATTAAATTTGACTAAAGAAATCAATTGAATCACCTTCCGCTAAAGTAACAATAGCTTTTTTGAAGTGATTAGTACGTCCGTAAATAATGCCAGACTTGGTGTACTTACGTCTGACTTTCCCTCTGTAATTCATTGTGTTAACATCAACAACACGCACCCCATAAAACTGCTCAACAGCCTGTTTGATCTGAAGCTTATTAGCCTTTGGATTAACTACAAAGGCATATTTGTTAAGCTTCTCTCCCTGTTGAGTCATTTTCTCAGATACTATAGGGCGCAACAGTATGTCGTTAATCTCCATCGTAGTGTCGTTTTTAATTATTTGTCGTAATTTTCGTTGATGTAATTAATTGAGCTCTCGGTAAATACAAGATGCTTATAACGCAATATACTGTAAGTGTTGAGCTTATAAACCTCAATTACATCTGTGTCTTTCAAATTACGGGCGGACAAATATACATTTTTATCGTTAGAATGTAAAACAATTAGTGACTTTTTTTCAGGTATGTTAAGATTATTTCTAATTTCCACCATCTTCTTAGTCTTAGGCTGGTCGAAAGTGAAATCTTCGACAACAATAATCTCTCCGTCGCGCATCTTGTATGTTAGAGCTGATTTACGAGCTAAGAGCTTAAGCTTGCGGTTAACCTTCTGGAAATAGTCGCGAGGACGAGGACCAAAAACACGGCCACCACCTCTCAACAGTGGGCTTTTGATATCGCCACGACGGGCATTACCAGTACCCTTCTGACGGTAAAGTTTACGGGTACTACCTGTTATCTCGCTTCTCTCTTTAGCTTTGTGGGTACCCTGACGACGGTTTGCCAAAATAGCTTTAACGTCAAGGTAAATGGCGTGATCATTAGGCTCAATATTAAAGATTGAATCTTTGAGCTCAATTGTTTTGCCCGTATCCTGACCTTGAATATTTAATACTTTTACTTCCATTGTCTATCTTACTTTTCGATTATTACATAAGAACCTTTAGAACCGGGTACTGCACCCTTAACTATGAGAAGGTTGTGTTCTGGGATAACCTTCATTATACGCAAGTTTATCACCTTCACGCGCTTGTTACCGGTCTGGCCGGCCATACGTGTACCTTTGAATACGCGTGAAGGATCAGATGATGCACCTATAGAACCTGGTGCTCTCAGACGGTTATGCTGACCGTGTGTCTGCATACCAACACCGGCAAATCCATGACGCTTAACAACGCCCTGGAAACCTTTACCCTTAGACCATCCGACAATGTCAACCCAGCGGTCGTCTTTAAAAATATCAACTGTCAAGGTATCGCCAACCTTAAGGTCATCATACTTACCACGGAACTCTACAAGCTTGCGCTTTGGTGTTGTCCCTGCTTTTTTGAAATGACCTAGCATTGGCTTTGTTGTATTCTTCTCTTTCATATCATCGAAAGCAAGCTGGATAGCATCGTACCCATCCTTTTCCTTGGTCTTAACCTGGGTGACTACACACGGACCTGCCTGGATGACTGTAACGGCTACTTGTTTTCCGTTTTCGTCATAGACAGAGGTCATTCCTATCTTTTTCCCTATTAAGCCTGGCATATCTCCAAAATTTTTAGTTAAAACTTAATTTTTAATTATTACAATACTTTTACTTGAACTTCTACTCCTGAAGGAAGCTCAAGCTTCATCAGAGCGTTAAGTGTCTTCTGCGAAACATTGTAAATATCGATCAAACGCTTGTGTGTGTTGAGCTGAAACTGCTCACGAGACTCCTTGTTGACAAAAGTAGAACGGTTCACCGTAAAGACACGACGGTGCGTTGGCAAAGGAATAGGTCCCTTTACAGTCGCATTTGTCTGTTTAACAGTCTGAATAATCTTACGTGCTGAATTGTCAACCAAGTTATGGTCATATGAGACCAACTTTATTCTAATTCTCTGTGCCATAGAGTTTTTATTTATTTTGTTTAAAATAATCTTCCAGTTAAAACACGGACAATCTCATCCTGCATCTCCGCAGGTACTGGCGCATAGTGCGAAAACTCCATGTTGGAGCTTCCACGTCCACTTGTAATAGAACGCAAATCATTGACATAACCAAAGGCCTCTGCAAGAGGTATATACGCTTTGATTACCTGCAAGCCTGCCTTTTCCTCCAGACCCTGGATAACTGCACGGCGGCGGTTAAGGTCTGACTGTACAGGACCAATATATTCTTCGGGAACAAAGACTTCCAGCTTCATTATAGGCTCGAGCAAAATAGGATTAGCCTTGCGTGCGGCTTCCTGCAAAGCATCCTTAGCAGCTATCTCAAATGCCAGCGCATCAGAATCTACAGGATGGGCTGAACCATCCAAGAGTTCAACCTTAACTCCATGTAGCTTATATCCTGCCAGCGGACCTGTGTTCATACCTAGCTCCAGACCTTTCTTTATTGCAGGTATAAATTCTTTTGGAATAACGCCACCAGTTGTCTTGTCCTCAAATACCAATCCCTTGACATCACCATCCACAGGCGAAACACGTATAAGAAGCTCTGCAAATTTACCCTTACCACCTGTTTGCTTCTTGAGAACATGGTGGTGCTCCACTGTCTCGGTGATAGCTTCCTTGTAAGATACCTTTGGTTCACCTGTGTTTACCTTGACATTAAATTCTTCTTTGAGCCTGTTGACCAATACCTCCAGATGGAGCTCACCCATGCCGTGCATCAAGATCTGGCCTGTCTCAGGATGTGTCTCTACTATCAATGTTGGGTCCTCATCTTGAAGGCGACTGAGTGCTTCCTGCAATTTTGGACTGTCTGCCTGTGTCTTTGGCTCGACTGCAACAGAAACAACAGGCTCAGGGAAATCAATGCTCTCTAGCACAATTGGATGCTTGGGATCAGAGAGGGTGTCTCCTGTCTTAATATCACGGAAGCCTACAATTGCACAAATATCGCCGGCGCTTATCTCTTTGATCAGGTTTTGCTTATTTGCATGCATACGGTAAAGGTTCATGATACGCTCACGCTTGCCAGTACGGGAGTTGTAAACAGTCGTACCAGCCTGGAGCGTACCGGAGTACACACGCAAATAAGCCAGGTTACCGACAAATGGATTAGAAGCTATCTTAAAGATAAGGCCTGCGAAGCTATCCTGTGGGTCTGGATGGCGTTCCTCTTCCTTCTTGGTGAATGGGTTAATCCCTGTCACTGGTGGCAGGTCCACCGGACTTGGGAGGTAACGGATAACACCGTCAAGCAAAGGCTGAATACCCTTGTTCTTAAGCGCCGAGCCACAGAAAACAGGTACTGCAGTGTTTTCAATTGTTGCTTTGCGCAGCACACGGTGTATATCTTCTACTGTGTAATGATCCTCAAAATATTTCTCCATGAACTCCTCATCCAGCTCTGCCAGCTGCTCAAGCATTTTTTCCCTCCACTGCTGTGCCTCATCTAGCAACTCTTGTGGGATATCCTCTTTATAAAACTTGGCACCCAGGCTCTGGTCGTCCCAGTATATTGCTTTTTGCTCTATCAGGTCAACGACACCATGGAAATCATCTTCTGCACCAATGGGTATCTGTAGTGCAATTGGGTTAGCCTTAAGCTTATCCCTGATCTCGTCCAAGACACCAAAGAAATCGGCTCCGATACGGTCCAGTTTATTAACAAAAGCAAGGCGTGGGACATTATACTTATTAGCCTGTCGCCATACAGTCTCACTCTGTGGCTCTACACCACCAACGCCACAGAATACAGCAATGACACCATCCAGGACACGCATGGAGCGTTCCACCTCAACGGTGAAGTCTACGTGTCCCGGGGTGTCAATGATATTAATCTGGTATCTTTTCTGGCTGAGGTCCCAATATACAGTGGTAGCCGCAGAGGTTATTGTAATACCTCTTTCCTTCTCCTCTTTCATCCAGTCCATTGTGGCGGCACCTTCGTGGACCTCACCCATCTTATGAATAAGGCCGGTATAATAGAGGATTCTCTCAGTCGTTGTTGTCTTACCTGCGTCAATATGTGCCGCAATCCCTATGTTGCGTATGTATGTTAAATTATCAATCATAGTGGGTTACCACTAGCGGATTGATAATTAACCGAAGTTAATTATAAATCCAGTTTGTTTTAAAAATATGTTTAGAACTTGAAATGAGCGAAAGCTTTGTTAGCCTCAGCCATACGGTGGATATCTTCCTTACGTTTGTAAGCACCACCTTCCTTACGATAAGCAGCAATAATCTCATCTGCAAGACGCTGTGCCATAGGCTTGCCATGGCGCTTGCGTGCAAACATAATAATGTGCTTGATGCCAAGAAATCTCTTCCTGTCTGGACGCACCTCCATTGGAACCTGGAAAGTAGCACCACCAATACGGCGGCTCTTAACCTCTACCTGTGGTGTAACATTTTCCATAGCTTCCTTCCACACGTCCAATCCTGTCTTGCCTTCCTTCTCCAATTCGTCCTTCAGACGCTTTTCAACAATCTCAATTGCCTCGTAGAAAATCTTGAAAGCAACAGTTTTCTTTCCGTCTTTCATTAACTGGTTAACAAACTTTGTTACCAGTGGATCGTTATATTTTGGATCAGGAGCTACAACACGCTTCTTTGGCTTACCTCTTCTCATGGTTAATAATTTTTATTTTTTAGGTCTTTTAGTACCATACTTAGAACGCTGCTGGCGGCGTCCTTCTACGCCGTCTGCGTCAAGAGCACCACGAACAATATGATAACGGACACCTGGAAGGTCCTTAACACGACCTCCACGTACCAATACGATTGAGTGTTCCTGCAAATTGTGTCCCTCTCCAGGTATATATGCAGTAACTTCAATACCATTAGTGAGACGTACACGAGCTACCTTACGCATAGCTGAGTTAGGTTTCTTAGGCGTAGTGGTGTAAACACGTACACATACGCCGCGCTTCTGAGGACATCCATCTAGAGCAGGAGATTTGCTCTTCTTAATCTTCTGCTTGCGTCCTTTACGTACTAATTGCTGTATCGTTGGCATACAAAAAAAATTTTTACTTTTTTCTGATTTTCAAGTTGAAATAAAAACCGCGAATTCGGAATGCAAAGATAGAATTTATTTTACATTTTACCAATGCATTCCAATAAAAAAAATTAAAAAATCTTACTTTTCCTATCCCTAGCAAAAGCTCTGCAAAACTAAAACCTTTATAACATTATTCCAAATTAATTATCAATAGATTTGCGAAGCAGTTGACATTAATGATAGCGTGGATCCGAGTGTTTCACATAGCGGCTCTGTCCGAGGTTAATATTTACCCCCAAGGACATTGTAAATGGAAAAACAAGAATTTTTGGATCTTGGTTTAGGTCTACTGCCAAAGAAAGCTGACCAAGAAAACGCACCCGTTTATAACCTATTTTTGCAGTTAATGCTGGCTGCCAATAAACAGTGGAATATTTAGTGGGATCTAGATATACACCTTTAACATCATTAAAAGTAACCATAACAAACGAAGAAGAAAGCCCTAAATCCAATATATCAGAAGTATAGCCGATTGTAGGTTGCACAAACCAATCTTTATATTTAAAATCCGAATAGCTATTTGACATGCTCCCACCCTCTGTTCCGAAGTAAATCTCATATCTTCCATGTTTTCCCCAACGACCAAAATATCCAAGTCCCAAGGTCAGGGTGCCTTGTGTAGACTGGCTAGTATCAGATCCTGATTTATAAAGACTTATATTCCCCATTATACCCACATGATTTGTTATAGCATAAGCTACCTGTGGATACAAACCTGTACCGGCAGAAAGATTAACCTGGACTTCACCCCTATTCGTTAACATTGGCGCATTAATACTACTTGGAAGATAAACCGGAGCGCAAGACGCAAAAAGTAACAGAATTGCACCTAATGTAATAAGCAGGATGTGGTTCTTCATAGGCTTAGAATTTAAAGTTTAAACTAAGAAAATAAGAACGGCCAGGCATAGGAGTATAGTAATCGTACCAGACCCGATCAAAAAGATTTTCAATTTTAAAGATTACATCCAAATTATCAGATATAAAGCTAAATCTCAAGTCATTGATAAAGATATTACGTAAATCTTGACTTATGACAGAGACAAACCTCTGTTTGTAAACCAGATTATATGTCATTAGTATCCTGTGGTATTTTGTACGGTATAGGTTAAAAACAAAATAAGCCGAAAGACGATGGTGTGTCATATTTGCTATGTATTTGCTCTGCTGGTAATTAAAATTTTTATGTTCAAGATATGAATATGAAACAAAAAAACTTTTAAGCAGGCCTCCTGCTTTATTCAAACTTAGCTTAGTAGAAATATTAACACCATAAGTATCAAAGCTTGTAATATTTTGGCTAACATAGACTTGTAGAGAATCACTCCAAACCCAATCAATTTTATTAAAATTATGTATGTAGAAAGGCGAGACAGTAATACTAGAGTAAGTATTATAC
>JALWNS010000143.1 GCA_027083655.1 Bacteroidales bacterium
ATAATATGCTGTGTACTACGGATTGAGGCAGCAAGCACCTCTGTTGGGAAGCCATAATAGTTGTATATCTCAACGATTTTGCGGACCAGGTCGATGCCATCTGAAGAGATGTCGTCCAGGCGCCCAATGAATGGAGAAACAAAAGTGGCTCCTGCTTTGGCAGCCAGGATAGCCTGGCCTGGTGAGAATACCAGTGTGCAATTAGTACGGATACCTTCCTGAGAGAGTGCGCGGATAGCCTTGACACCGTCCTTGATCATAGGTATTTTGACCACTATGTTTTCGTGGATCTTAGCTAGCTCGCGTGCCTCGCGTATCATTCCTTCGAAGTCAGTGGAAATGACCTCTGCGCTAACAGGTCCATCGACTATTTCGCAGATTTTGCGGTAATGCTCGAAGATAGCATCTTTGCCCTTGACACCCTCGCGGGAGATGAGAGTAGGGTTAGTAGTCACACCGTCGAGGATGCCCAGGTCATTAGCCTCGCGGATTTCGTCCAGATTTGCTGTGTCGATAAAGAATTTCATGGTTTATCAAGTTTTTAGTGTTTTGGCTTATTTAGTTTGTGAAACAAAGACCAGAGTAGCTCCAAATCCATAGCGTGCGAATGAAGCATCTTGATATGGTATTTTTTTACGGTCCAGATATGCGCGTATTTCCTGGCGTAGGCGTCCGTTGCCTTTGCCATGAATAAAGACAATTTTTTTGACATTAGGATCCCGCATTCCTTCTTCGAGTTTGTCTTTGAAGACTTGCATTTGATATTCGAGCATGTCTTTGGCACTCATACCACGTGTATCGTCCAGTAGCTCAGTAATATGCAGGTCTATTTCCCACAAATCCGGTTTCTTGCCTGATTTGAATTGTCGCGGTTGGTTGAGGCGTTTGTTTTTGACCTCTTTTTCTTGTTTGACACGGTGAAAATCATGTTTTTGTAGCTTCTCTATTGCCTCTTCGAGAGGATGCTCCTCAAGTATATGGTAAAAGAGGGCTTTTGTTTCAAAGTAATCATTATCAATATACGAGGTCAGTGTCATTATCTTTTCTGCCTTCAGTCGAATGCGTACGAAAAGCGGTTTACGCAACTGGTGTGGTGTGCGACGGAAGAAAAGTAGCTGAAAAACTATTTCATTAACCTGCTTGATGTCCTCCGCACTATAAGTGCACAACAATTCCAGTAGATTAGGCCCTAGATGTCCTGGTGTGCTACGGACAAGCTTATCTTCTGGCAGCTGGTAAATATATGCCAGGTGCCAGTTGCTATCATTAACCAGATAAAGATCAAACTTTGTGTCGCTTATTTGATATGGATTTTGCGGTACAATAGCCAAGTAAATATTTGTCTCTTCGTTGTCTTTGATAATATCTGGTTCGTCAAAGTCAAAAAAGCTTTTTTTCTGGTCTGTGGTAGTTATCTCGCCTTGTGTGGCATGCTCATAGTCCTGCTCCGAAGAGATAACGATAAGCTGGCTCACGGGATAAGGGAACTCAAATCCTTCGGCTGTTTCAACCAGGACTGTGTTTGTGTCAATAATTTTTGTAATTTTGCCTTCGCCGACATCATCGAGGAATTTAACCCTGTCGCCGACTTTTATGTTGGTTGCCATAGTTGTGTTGCTTGTTAAAATGTTTATGCAAATTTAAAACAAAAAATGAAAACAGACCCACGACAGATTAAAATATCAGAGTACACTTATGATTTGCCTGAGGAGCGAATAGCTAAGTTTCCATTGGAACGGAGGGACGAGTCTAAGCTACTGGTTTACAGGGATGGACAGATTTATCACAGGATTTTCCGGGATCTTGGCCAGGAGCTGGATGATACTCTTATGGTGGTTAATAATACCAAGGTTGTGTATGCACGCCTGCTTTTTCACAAACCTACAGGGGCCAAGATAGAGATATTTTGCCTCAATCCTATTAATCCGGGCGAGTACAACCGCGCCTTTCAGGCGCGTGGTAATGCAGTGTGGGCATGTATGGTAGGTAATTTAAAAAAATGGAAACACGGTGATTTGTTTAAAGAGTTTGAATATAACGGCAAGAAGTATACACTCAAAGCACAACACATCGGACCCAGGCCAGAGGATAACACGCAGCTGGTGTGCTTTGAATGGGATGAAGAACTAACATTTAGCGATGTGCTAGACAGTGTGGGATTGGTGCCTATTCCGCCATATCTTAACCGTGAGGCCAGGCCAGAAGATAGGATACATTACCAGACAGTTTATTCCCGCCTTGAGGGTTCGGTAGCTGCACCAACGGCAGGCTTGCATTTTACGCCTGAGGTAATTGCCAGCCTTAAGAAAAAAGGCATCCAATGGGCAGAGGTTACATTGCATGTTGGAGCAGGGACTTTCCGCCCTGTCAAAACCGAGACAATTGGCGGACATCCTATGCATACAGAATATTTTACAGTTGAGAAGGATGAGCTTATTAAGATACGCCAGAACCTTGGGAAAATTACTGCAGTGGGCACCACAACCATGAGAACATTAGAGAGCCTGTATTGGCTAGGAATAAGTATGATGCACAATGACCAGGAGAGATTTGTTTCGCAATGGATGCCTTATGATACTGTCGCTAGCTATAGCACGGATCAGGTGCTGGATTTTCTGCTGGAATGGCTAGAGCGTAACGGGCGCGATCGCATAGAAGGTTGGACACAAATTATTATAGTGCCTGGTTATCAGTTTCGTGTGGTTAATAACTTGATTACCAATTTCCATCAGCCACAAAGTACGCTTTTGCTTTTGGTAGCTGCTTTTGTTGGAGAGGACTGGCGAAAGATTTATGATTATGCTTTGCGTAATGATTTCCGTTTCCTGAGCTATGGTGATAGTTCCCTGCTTTTTGGTAAAAAATAGGGTTTAAGTATCAGGCAAAAATTTTAACTTTGTTAGAATAAAAAACTGACGTGAATAAATGAAGCAAGTAGCTGACACGCCACTGATGCGACAATATAATAGTTTTAAACAAAAACACCCGGATGCTATTCTGTTGTTTCGAGTAGGGGATTTTTATGAGACTTTTGATGAGGATGCGCGTTTGACTTCGCGTGTTCTGGGTATAACACTTACCAAGAGGGCAAATGGCAAGGCCTCTTATGTTGACCTTGCAGGTTTTCCTTATCATGCCCTGGATACCTATCTTCCACGCCTTGTACGGGCAGGTTATCGTGTAGCTATTGTCGAACAGTTGGAGGATCCAAAGAAAGCTAAGAAACTTGTTAAAAGGGGCATTACTGAGCTCGTCACACCAGGTGTTTCTCTGGATGATAATATACTGGAGAATAAGGAATATAATTTCCTTGCTTGTGTGGTCTTTGACAAAGGCCGTGCTGGTGTAGCTTTCCTTGATATTTCAACAGCAGATTTTTATGCCACAGAGGGCAGTATTGAATACGTGGACAAATTATTAAGCAGTCTCTCACCCAAGGAGATACTTTATGAGCGTAGCCAGAAGGAGCAGTTTGACCAGGCCTTTACTGCCGATTATTATACTTATCCCATTGACGACTGGATGATAAGCTATGATTCTGCATACGAAAGGCTTATAAACCAGTTTGGTACAACGAGCCTCAAGGGTTTTGGAATAGAGGACATGAGCCTTGCAGTACGTGCAGCAGGAGCTATACTTCATTATCTAGACACCACACAACACAGGGATCTTGAACACATCCAGGCACTCCGGCGTATAGACCGCGATGAATTTGTCTGGATAGACAGGTTTACATACAGAAACCTGGAGATTTTCAGGCCTTTACATGAGAAAGGTAAAGCATTGATCGATATAATGGACCGGACGCTCACTCCTATGGGTAGCCGTTTGCTTAAGACATGGTTGGCTTTCCCTTTAAAGGACATTCACAGGATAAACGAGCGTTTGGATGCCGTGGAGTTTTTTGTTGGACTGCCTGTTATCCGTGAGAAAATAGAGGAACAATTACGCCAGATAGGAGATCTGGAGCGATTGGTCAGTAAGATTGCAACACGCAGGATAAATCCACGGCAGGTTGTGCAATTGCGCCGTGCATTGGAAGCTATAACACAAATTAGAGAGATATTGGATCAGGCTACTGATAATAATTTGCCGTTAATACAGCAGTTTATAAATGGTCTTAACAGTCTCGATGCTTTAAAGGAACGTATAGCCCGTGAGATACAGGATGATCCACCTGCCCTTGTAAACAAGGGCGGTGTAATTGCCGAAGGGGTGAGCGCCGAGCTAGATGAACTACGTCGCATTTCTTCTTCTGGTCAGACTTACCTGGCAGATTTACAACAAAAACTTTCGAAAATTACCCGTATTCCGAGCCTAAAGATAGGCTATAACAAGGTCTTTGGCTATTACATTGAAGTGACCAACACACACAAAAACCGTGTGCCACAGGAGTGGATACGCAAGCAGACATTGGTTAATGCAGAACGTTATATTACTCCTGAGCTCAAGGAATATGAGGAGAAAATCCTTAGTGCTGAGGAAAAAATCATCGAAATAGAGCAGAAAATATACAATGAGCTTGTGGAAGGCTTGCAGAGTTACCTTAGCCAGATAAAACAAAATGCCGACCTGGTATCACAGCTTGATGTGCTCATAAGCTTTGCTAATGTAGCTATTGAAAATAATTACACAAAGCCAGAAGTGGACGAATCCTTGGATCTGGAGATTAAAAACGGCCGCCATCCAGTGATAGAGAAACAGCTACCACTTGGGGAGGATTACGTGCCCAATGATTTGACCCTGGATACGCAGCACCAACAGATAGTAATACTTACAGGTCCTAATATGGCAGGTAAATCTGCTTATCTGAGGCAGAATGCTTTGATCGTGTTAATGGCACAGGTCGGGTCGTTTGTTCCGGCAACAAAGGCGCGCATTGGTGTTGTTGACAAGATCTTTACGAGAGTAGGTGCTTCGGATAATATTGCACTGGGAGAGAGTACTTTTATGGTCGAGATGAACGAAGCAGCTTCTATCCTGAACAATCTTTCGCCGCGCTCGCTCGTGGTCTTTGATGAGCTAGGCCGCGGCACAAGTACTTATGATGGCATTTCCATTGCATGGGCTATTGTCGAGTATATACATGAGCATCCACACGCCAGGGCCAAGACATTGTTTGCTACACACTACCATGAATTGAATGAAATGGAAGATAGCTATGAGAGGATAAAGAATTATAATGTTAGCGTGCGTGAGGTTGACGGCAAAATAGTATTCCTGCGCAAAGTGGTGCGTGGAGGCAGTGAACACAGTTTTGGTATTCATGTGGCAGAGATGGCAGGTCTGCCAAAGAGCGTTATTGAGCGTGCCAAGACAATACTTGGTGAGCTCGAAGGCAAGAGCCAGAGCCGCGAAAAGTTGCACAAACCAGTGGAGAAAATCGGTAAGTCCAGGCAAGGTTACCAGCTCAAACTTTTTGAAATACGTGATCCTGTCCTTGAGAAAATACGCGACCGTATCAATGCAGTGGATATTAATAACCTCACACCACTTGATGCATTGAATTTGCTCAACGATATCAAAAAAGAGATTAACAAGTGAGATCATGAACCAAACTTTACGCCAGCTGGAGCGTAGTATTATAGACTTTTGCAGGCGTCGGGGCGTCTGCCAGGGAATATTGCTTTTTAGCCCTACCACAGACGGTCGCGATAGCCAGTTTTCTGTTAGCCGTATGATTATTTACCTGAGTAGCCTGGATGAGGCACTAGCGTTCTGGCACGCACTGGAAGAAGATTTGCGCAGGGGAGAGATTATTAGTATCATGGACAGTGACAGGCTCTGGGCACGTATTTTTAGTAAAGGTTTTGAGACCTTTGTTCGTGTGGATCTGTCCACATTGGCTTATTTGCCGTTGGATCTAGACGAAGTGAATATCCGTCCAGAAAAGGTGGAAAATGTGGTTGTTTACGACCCATTGGGAAAGATAAAGCCTTTAGCCGGCCAGAGGCAGAATGAACAATTTAATCTTCAAAGCAAGGCACGAAAGATATTTGCCCGTTTGCTTAGTGCAGGGTATGAATTTATCCGGTATTGGACTTTGCAGGATTTGGTGCGGGCTTATGAGCAGTATGGGCAGTTCTATGCACAGTTGGGAGGCTTGGTTTTATTATCCATTGGCCGTCATAGGGACAGTATGCAGCACAGGCGTGTCCTGTTCCACTTGAGAAAAAAGAAAGATTTGCGCCTACAGCTGTTGGATGCGGGCACAGGTGTTGGCTATGCCCAAATGATAGATAGCTTTTACAAGGCAATGGATTTGGTAGCCCAGGTCGTCGGCAGCGGTGAGCTTAGTTTTTTGCGCGCAGACTTTGAGGATTTTTATTATACGGTAAAA
>JALWNS010000144.1 GCA_027083655.1 Bacteroidales bacterium
ATGAAAGACAATTGATTGTGAGATTTTTTCAAGACCTGTGATTACTTTCCCTTTATCATACTTACCCGGATAACCTTGTGACGCCAGAACGACAGTTGCCGCCACCTGCTCGTCGATATATATATCAAGGCTATCAAGCTGTTCATGGGCCATTGCCTCAAGAATATCAACAAAATCTGTTTTTATACGGGGTAAAACTACCTGTGTCTCAGGATCACCCAATCTGACATTATATTCAAGGACAAAAGGATCTCCTTCGACCATCATTAAACCGAGGTATAAAAAACCCCTGTAAAACAGGCCTTCATTTCTAAGTCCTGTTATTGTTGGCCGGATAATTGTATCTTCTACTTTGCGGATAAATACCTCATTAGCCCATGGCATAGGCGACACTGCCCCCATTCCCCCGGTATTTGGACCTGTGTCTCCTTCACCTACACGCTTATAATCCTTGGAGGTAGGTAAAACCGTGTAATTTTTGCCATCTATAAGAACAAATACAGAAAGCTCAATACCATCGAGGAACTGCTCTATAACGACAGTACGGCCTGCTGCACCAAACTTACCTTCGAACATTTTTCTAATCTCGTTCCTGGCCTGGTCAAGATCGTCGACAATCACAACACCCTTCCCTGCGGCCAAACCACTGGCTTTTAGTACATAAGGAGGCTTGAGGGTCTGTAGGAAATCATATGCTTCTTTAAGCTGGGATGACGAAAAGCTGCGGTATGGTGCAGTTGGTATATTATATTTACTCATGAATGACTTGGCAAAAGCCTTGCTACCCTCCAACTGGGCTGCAGCTTTGCTTGGCCCTATAACATATATCCCCTCTTCCTCTACAAAATAATCGAAAATACCTTCAACCAATGGCTGCTCTGGACCTACTACTATGTATCTGATATTATTTTGACGGGCAAACTCCCTTATAGCTTCAAAATTTTGGGGAGCAATATTAACATTAGTAGCAATCTTTGCAGTACCACCATTACCTGGTGCAACGAAAAGTTGACCAACCCGTCTGCTTTGGTGTAGTTTCCAGGCCAGTGCATGTTCACGGCCACCACTGCCTATTATAAGAATATTCATTTTTATTTTTTTAACTTTGCAAACAAAGAAAACATTTTTCCCTGTGATGAAAAACAAAAAACTGGATTTAATTGTTCATTCCGTTCTTGTATTATCACCCATAATTAACCTGGCTCTTTACCTGCGAGGATTTTATGAATTTAAATGGTTAGCGCTGATTTATGCCGTTAATATTGTCATGCTCATTCCGTTATTTTTTTGGGATTGGTACAAAAAGCAATTCGTAGGCTACTGGGTATTTTCCCTTACTTTTTTTTATTCCCTGCCATGGATAGTACTTGGTATTGATATGACAGACGAAAGTTATAATTTATCTGTTGCATGGTTTTACCCAGAGATTGAAACATTAGTCGGATTGAAAGCTCCTGTTTCTTTTCTAATAACCCATGTTTGGCTCAAATTAATTGGATCACCTTTTTTTCTTTGGGAAAGAATTGTTGTGAACATAATATTGTCATTGATTTTATACTTTTCTTATAAAACCCTGAAAAGTTTTGACAATAAGCTTTTGACCAACTGGTTTGCCCCGGTCATCATATTTTTTGCTTTCGGAGTGCTCTCATATAATTGGTACCGTTTCCTGGTGCCCTATGACAAAATACCTATGCTTTTGTCCGTTGTCTTTGTTTATCTCTGGTTTGTTGGTAAGCAAAAGCAAAGTCAAACAATGATTTTTTTATCCGGGCTTTTTCTGGTCCTGGCAATGTTTTCCAGGATAACTATTTTTTTTCTGCTTCCCCTTGTGCCTTTTTTTTCAATCCTCCGGGATAAACGTCCACAAAAGACCCTCATCTTTGCAATCACAGGTATTGTAATTGGACTAATTATTATCAGTATTTTACCTGTACATCCAGTAGATTATATTGCCGGTAACATAAAACTCCTGCGTGAAACAGGAAATGCTAGTCTGTGTATAACCCTGGACCAATCTCACAAACCAATAAAATTATTATCTTTATACTTTAACGACTTAATGAACATAGTACCTTTCTTCGCAAGCTTTCTTGTCCTATTTGGCTTATGCCAGTATTTAGTATCTAAGATTAAGCTTCCAAAACCATCTAATCTATATGTTACTGTTATCTTGACCGTAATTTATATTGTTATTTTCAAATTTTACCATTTCCCAGAAAAATACTCTTCATGGTTCTACTCTACTGCAGGTATTTATGCTGCACTGCTAGTAATGACTTTCATACTTAAACCTAAATTTTTCGTAGAGAAATGGGATTTCATTTTTGCTTTGTTAATGGTAGGCATAATTGCTTTTGCAGGATCTAACGCAGGATTTAGAAAAATACATTTCAATTTTGCCATTGCTTTCATTGTCCCGATAATTATCGGGCTTGTTTATGACAAAATCAATAAGCCAATAATCTATACTTCCTTGATTTTCATTATATTAATAGGTCTATCATTAAACTTCTATTATGTCTATAGAGATTACCCTGTCATGAAGGTTAATGATTATTTCAAAACAGGAATAACAAAAGGACTATGGACTTCGCACAAAAAAATACAAGAAATACAGGCTTTTAATGAACAAATAACTCCATATCTGAAGGACGGGAATTTCGTTCCTGCACACAAAACATACTTCTTTGCCCTCTCAACCAATCATAAACCTGCTAATATTTGCTGGTCAGTATCTCCCCAGGGGCTAGATAATGCAATAGAGACAGGCCAAATAAAATACATTGTATTCTCCAATCGCAGTATGCGGATACCTACATGGGACAGACAGGACACACTGGCTCTAAAATGGGACTATGAACGTGTAAAAAAGGTGAAAGACCTTCTAGACCAGAAAGCAGAAAAAATTGTCTCCAGTCCGGAAAATATTTTTGTTTTATACCGTGCTATAAAAAAAGAATAGTACACAAAATAAGCAAAGGTAATGATAATAGAGCCTTTACATTTTACGGAAGCAGATTTTTTTAAATCTGCTTCCGTAGTCTTGCGACAGGTATGCCCATTTGCTCACGGTATTTAGCAACTGTACGGCGGGCTATTTTATAGCCCTTTTCCTGTAAAATCTTGGCAAGTTTCTCATCTGTCAAAGGCTTACTCTTGTCTTCGTTCTCAATGGCCTCACGAAGGATCTTCTTAATCTCACGTGTGGACACTTCTTTACCATCCTCAGTCTCCAATCCTTCGGAGAAGAAATATTTGAGAGGATATATACCAAAAGGTGTCTGTATGTACTTGCTATTGGCTACCCGCGATATGGTCGAGATATCCAAGCCTGTGAGCTCTGCAATATCCTTGAGTATCATTGGTTTGAGCTTGGCTTCATCACCTGTACGGAAAAAGTCCTGTTGATAATCAACTATAGCTTTCATTGTCTTGTACAATGTCTCCTCCCTCTGCTTGATAGCATCAATAAACCACTTAGCAGAATCAATTTTTTGCTTAAGAAAGTTAACCGTCTCCTTTTCCTTATTGTCCAACTTTTTCTTGCCTTTTTTCTGAAGCTCTTTGACCATATCTTGGTAATACTTATTGATGCGTACAGGTGGAACATTTCCGGAATTTAGAGACAAATAAAGCTGTCCATTCACATCCTGCAATACAAAGTCTGGAATGATTTGCTGAATATTACGTCTAGGTGCTATTGGCTGATAGAAATTTGCCGGCTTTGGATTAAGATGCTTTATCTGGTCTATTACCTCCCTAAGCTCTTGGCTTGTGATGCCCAACTTGGACTTGAGCTTATCATAATGCTTCTTGATAAATTCATCAAAATAGTTTTCTATCACTTTCTTAGCCAGTATCAATACTGAATTATCTGGCTTTTCGTTGAGTTTACGTTCCAATTGCAATAATAATGCTTCTTTTAGATCACGGGCACCAACGCCCGGGGGATCAAACTGTTGTATTACTCTCAAAACTTTCTCTACCTGATCTGGTGTGACATCAAGACCATAAAAAATAGCCAGATCGCTTGCTATAGATTCTACATCACGGCGCAAATACCCATCTTCGTCCAAACTCCCTATAATATACTCTGCTATCTGGCGATCTATGCCCTCGAGGTTAGAAAAACCTACTTGTTCCAACATAAAGTCACGGAAAGACTTGGTATCGGCATAAGGTATTCTCTTCTCCTCTTTGCTATAATCTTTTTGCAAGGTTAACTTATAATATGGTATATCCTCATCATCAGGGATTAAATCCTCTGGTGTAAATTCATCTTCGTATGATATTTCTTCTACCGGATCTGTCTGGTATTCCTCACTATCTTCCTGGTCATATTCCATTGTTTCATAATCATTCTCTGCACTGAACTCCTGTTGCTGTATATCCTCATACTCCTCAGGAGACCCTTCCTCTAGAACAGGGTTCTCTTCTATCTCCTTTTTTATTCTCTGTTCTAGCTCCATTACTGGCACTTCCAACAACTTGATCAACTGGATTTGCTGTGGAGATAACTTTTGAATTAACTTTTGCTCTAGTCTTTGCCTTGTACGTGCCATTGTCCTCAGTTAAAACCTTTTGTGCAATATAATAATTTTGGATTTCTTTGGCAAAGATTTTGTTAAAAGAAAAACTTATTTCACAAAGACCTGGCTACCAATTACATACAGGTACGCATAAAACTAATAAATTCCTTTTTTACACACCTAAAATATGATTTCTTGTAAATCAAATTATTTTATCAACTTTGCTCCTAAAGTTCAAGGCAGAATTATATGTGTGGAATAGCAGGGATTGTTAGACTTGGCAAGGGCAGAAATACATTTACCTCCGGACAATTGCTCATGCTGGGCAAGCAAATAGAAAACAGGGGCCCTGATGACCAGGGCTTTCTTACATGTACACGTGGAAAGGTAGAAATATTCGGTGGCCCTGCTTCTAACCACAAAAAGCAATCCTCCAAACTTCCATATATTCCTGCAAAACAATTAACAGAGAACACCAGCGCTGGCTTTGATATAGGCTTAATACACAAACGGTTAAGCATACTGGACCTGAGCGAGGCCGGACATCAACCCATGTGCGATGATAGCCAGAAAATATGGATAGTTTACAACGGGGAAATATATAACTACCGGGAGATAAGGGAAGAACTAAAAAAGCTAGGCTATCAATTCCGGACCAACACAGACACTGAGGTCTTATTATATGCCTATAAACATTGGGGGAAAGAAGCCTTGCAGCGGCTAAATGGGATGTTTGCTTTTGCAATCCTGGACCTGGTGAAAAACGAGCTATTCATTGCACGCGACCGTATTGGAATAAAGCCCATTTTCTACTACGCAGACCAGGACAAGCTGCTATTTGCAAGCAATGTCCGCGCAATAGTCTTTAGCGGGCTCTATCCCAAAAAGATTAATCTCCACGGACTGTGGCTAAACCTGGCCTATGGCTTCACAGTCAAGCCATTGACTGTCTTTGATGGCATATTCATGCTTGAACCTGGCCACTATATCAGCGTAGACCTACACACAGGCTTTATAGAAAAAAAATCATGGTGGAAGCTCCCTACCGTTCCCCCGGAAGAGAGGATCAATGACCTTAGCCAGGCCCTTGAAGAACTGGAAGAAATCCTGCAAAGCTCTATCAAATACCGACTCATCGCCGACGTGGAAGTTGCGACTTTTCTCAGTGGAGGGATAGATTCTGGCCTGATAACCACAATAGCAGACCGCTATCATCCGGGGATAAAGGCTTTTACAATGACCTTCCCTGTGGAGGACCGCACAAACGACGAGCTAGAGCGTGCAAAGCTTGTTGCACAGGTTAACCGGCTGAACCAGGTAATCATTGAACTAGATACCACCGACCTTTTCCAATTCCTGGAGCCCATTGTGTTGGGTTACGAAGAACCTTTCCCACAAATGGCGCCTAATTATCTCCTGTCCCGAGCTGTCAAAGACCAGGGCCTTAAAATCATCCTCACAGGCCTGGGCGCAGATGAGCTCTTTAGCGGCTATGGCTGGTACAGGGGTATAAAAAAATGGCAATTACTACGATACCTGACCTGGGGCGCCAGGCTTTTGCCCGCCACCAACAAAAAGAACATTAAACTCAAATATAGCCGCCGCCCCAGATCCTGGGCCGAGGTTTATGGCCTCATGTTTACTGTTTTCCCAGATGGATTGATCAGGCAGCTACTCCCTGGTATTGAACCTGTTGACTCCCTGGCCTCATTGGAGCAG
>JALWNS010000145.1 GCA_027083655.1 Bacteroidales bacterium
AGATTAAAAAATTAAGGGCCTAAGCACCCATCCTTGGGCACTTAGGCCTGTTTGTATAAACATTAAATACAGAATAGTTTAGATATTTTCTTGTTGAACAAGTTGTTTTAGTTCTGCCGCCTGTGTTGTAAGTTGAGTAGCTATACTTGCCAGCTCTTCGGCGGTAGAAGCATTGGAAACACTAATTTTGTTTAACTGTTGTATTGAATCATTGACAGCCTGTGCATTAAGGTTTTGCTCTTTACTAGCAATAACTATCTCCTGTATTCTTTGGATTATTTCTTCGAAAGCTTTAGAATTGCTGGCAATAACGTCCTTGGCCTGTGAGGTCATCTCTTTACCATGATTGGAAATAAGAATTATTTCATCCACTGCTTTTTTGGATTTTTCTGCTAACTTTCTGATTTCGTCAGCTATGACTGCGAAACCTCCACTTTTATCGCCTGCGTGGGCGGCTTCGATAGCCGCATTAATAGCGAGTAAATCTATTTTGTCGGCTAATTCAATAATATTACTCATTTTTCCGACAATATCTGTTAGAAGGTTTAGGCTATTTTCTATGACCTGGCCGCCTTTTTCCAGTTGATCGATCGAATCTTTGACCTTATCATAACTATAATTAGCTTTTTCAACATTTTTTTCGATAGCGACTACCATTTCTTCCATTGATGCTGATATTTCTTCGACAAAGACACTTTCGTCAGAAGCATTTTTAGCAAGTTGGACCGCCTCTTCATCCATCTTTCCGCTTGTCTCAACCAGTTCTTCGGCATTGGCACGTATACGGTTATAGACGTTTTCCATATATTTATTTCTCTCATCCAGCTCTTTGGCAGTTTTTCTCAAGTTTAACATAGATTTTTCTATATTGGACTTAAACGACCACAGGATAATGAACAATGCTATTACAGTTATCTCGTAATTAAACAAAGCTAATTGAAGCTTACCAAGTATCTCTGGTGTATACTGGGATTTGCTCAAAAAGAAGATAATTAGCACACTAAAAAAGATCAATGCCGTATTAACAATAAGGTTCCATTTACTAGAGAACAAAGCAGTTAGAGCCATAAAAACCAGAAGGTAATAATAGCCACCTGCATAAAAACTATGGTAATCGCCGTGGTTTTTAACACGCAAGAATAAGGAAACTAATTCAACAATAAGCCAACCGGACATCATAGCATAGGCTGCATAACTTATCCTGCTACGTTTGAGTATAATGATACTCAAGACACCAACCAATCCAAAGCCCAAAGTTAAAGAGATTCTGGTCTGGAAACCTGGTTTATCTTTAGTGAAAAACACTGTAAAAATCAAATAAAGAACAATAAACAGTAAAGCCCAATAGTTAAGTCTTAGTAACGTCCTCCTTTTTTGAGCATCTTCTAGCTCAGGGGTGTCTGTAGTTAAATTTTTTTCTGCCATACAATTTTGTTTTTTTATTTTTATATGAAATTTACTTCTGTTCGATTACCACTGCTGTATCCAGAGAAAGCCGAATTTTTAGCCACTGGGATATTTTTTGTTCCGAAGCCCGTTTGTAATAATAATTTGTTCTTGGCATCCATTTAACAATCAATGTTGGAATAGTATCAATGAGAGTATCATTAAAACAGTAAACGCCATTAGCATAGGCAATAGTCTCGATTCTTGGATAATTAACCTTTAGCTCGCCATAAAGATTATACACAGGCACAGAGTCTGCTTTTAACTCCATTATCTGTTGCTCAAGGAATGCTATCCGTTTGTCTTTGTCAGCTAGTAATTGTTCATTTTTTCTGTATAATTCCTCAAGCAAATCTGATTTAATCTGTTGCCTCAATAGCCTGTCCATATGAGCCAGTTCCTGGTGCATAAGCTCAGAGTTGTCTTTTGCTTGAAAAACCCTGAGGATAACACTATCTGGCATAAAAATTTTTTTGAGCCAATTTCCACGTGCACTAATGTTATATTGATCAAGTTTTTTTGTCCATAATTTCATCTGGTCATCACCCACAGGCTTTCCTATGAAGTACAAGTCTATGTATGCCACTGTATCTGAATATATAAAATTCTGGGAAATAAGCTGTGTACTATCTAATATTACTTCTTTTTGGACGAACTGGGTAGCCAAAGAATCAAAGCGCGACTCTTTTATAACATTAAAAAATATGATTGTACTTGGGATTATAACAACAATAGCAAAAGCAGTAATAGACCTTTTTATGCGTTTTTCTTTTGCTTTATCTACAAATTTCTTTGTAGGGAAACGTAAATATTTAACCATCAAATAAGTAGCAATGCTAATAAATACAGAATTAATGAAAAACAAATACATAGCACCCAGGAAAAAACGCATCTGGCCAGTACCGAGGCCATATCCTGCAGTACACAATGGAGGCATCAGAGCAGTAGCAATAGCAACTCCTGGTATAACGTTGGATTTCTCCCTGCGGGCCTCGGCTATTATACCTGCAAATCCACCAAACAAAGCTATTAAAACATCCAGAAAAGTAGGACGGATACGGGCTAGTAGCTCGGAATGAGCTTCCTTAATTGGTGTTATCCAGAAATACAATGTAGAAGCTACAAGACTAATACTTACGGCAATTAACAAATTCTTCAAACCTCGTTTGAATGTATCAAAATCATATGTTCCAATAGATAGCCCTATGGCAACAATCGGCCCCATCAAAGGAGAGATAAGCATTGCTCCTATAATAACAGCTGTAGAATTCTCATTCAGTCCTATAGAAGCTATTAAGATTGAAAAAATCAAGATCCATGCCTTATGTCCACGGAAAACCATGTCCTGTTTTACACCTTCTATAGTAGCCTGGTAATCAACTCCTTCTATAGCCAGTATATCTTTAAAAAACAAGACAATATGCTCTTTAAGAGTCTCGAAACTTATTTTCTGTCGTTGTTGGGTATTTTTTATTTTCTGCTGCTGTGACTGATCCATACTCACAGTGCTTTACGAAGTACTTGTTCGATTTGTTCCCTTGTAAGGTCAATGGGATTTGTGCTCATTGCCCCATCATTAATAGCTTTTTCAACTACTTGTGGTATCTGCTCGTTTTTTAGCCCTGCCTGTGATAGAGTTATTGCCATACCTGACAAATCATGTAGCTTCTGGTTCATCTCCTTTATCACTTCAATAGTTTTTCTTGCACGATGTTCTTTGGGTGTAGAAAGATAAATCTCTTCACCTGCAAGAGGCAATAATAATTTAGCATATAAATCTTTAAGTTTGGCGAAGTTTATCTCCATAACATGAGGCAATAGAATAGCCATTGCATTACCATGATGGATGTGTGCCACCGCACCTAAAGCATGGCCAATTGCGTGGACAGCCCCAACCATTGAATTAGAAAAAGCAATACCAGCCATTAATGAAGCATTAGCCATAGCCATGCGGGCATCTTGGTCTTTGCCATTTTCAGTAGCACGGAACAAATATTCCCGTATAAGATCAATAGCGCTCCATGCAAAAGCATCGCTAAGAGGATTTTTCTGAAGGCATGTGTATGCTTCAATTGCATGTGTCAGGGCATCCATTCCAGTTGCGGCTGTAAGTCTAGGAGGCAAACTCTCTGTCATGCGGGGGTCTAAAATAGCAAGACGGGGAACAAGCTTGTACGAAACAAATGGGAGCTTTACATTTTTACCAGTATCTGATATAACTGCCACAAGAGTAGCCTCCGAACCTGTACCACTAGTAGTAGGAATAACAACAAAAGGACGGAATTCTGTTGCCTCCAGTCTATCTACCCCCATCAGACGACGTAGATCATTCTCATTGTGTGAGATAAGTATGTTTGCCCCTTTGGCAGTGTCAATAACTGATCCTCCGCCTATTGCAATGATACTATCACATCCTTTCTCCCTATAAATTTTGACAACTTCATTAACCACATCAATAGATGAATCAGAGGGTACACGGTCATAGACTATGGATAGGTCCAACCCACTCCCTTTTTGTGACTTAAGGAAAACATCTAAAAGACCAGCCTTTACAATACCCTGGTCTGTCAGAATAATAGGCTTGTGAACACCCATCTGCTTCATCTCCCAACCCAGTGTTTCCAGGGCATCCTGTCCTGAATTTATCTTGAGAGGCAAGTAAAATTCGTAATACTTAGGAAGCATGACATATTTTTTTCACCTAAATTAAAATAAAATTTAAAAAAATCATACTGTATCCATAAAACTCTGCTCAACTTTATTGAAAGTAATCACACCCAGAAAAAGTATCACTGCCGTGAAAACAATTGTGTAAATTAAACCCCAATTTTCTAAAGTCCCAACGCCGAGTAATGCCTTTCTAAAACCTTCGACAATAGATGTCATAGGATTTATCATTATCCAAAACCGCCATTTTTCTGGTACTTGAGAGAGGGGGTAGACAATAGGAGTGCCGTACATCCACAATTGCATACCAAAATTAAGCAAAAAAGTTAAATCCCTGTATTTAGTAGTCATAGACGAAAACAACAAACCAAAACCTAACCCCATCAATCCTGCAATAAATACATAAAAAGGTAACAATAAAATGGACCATGATAGCTCCAGGGGAACTCCCTTGGACCAGAAATAAACCCAAAAGCCCAGGAGTAATAAAAATTGCACCAAGAACTGGAAAAGATTGGAAACTACAACAGAAATGGGTATTACAAGACGGGGGAAATAGACCTTTCCAAATAGCCCGGCATTACCAATAAAAGTATTTGAAATACCAGTCAGACATCTGCTAAAGTAATTCCAGATCACAGTACCAGAAAGATAAAAAAGCATGTGAGGTATTCCATCTGTTGGTATCTTTGCTATGCGGCCAAAGACTATTGTAAACATAACCGTAGTCAACAAAGGCTGCACTATGTACCATAACGGACCAAGGATTGTTTGCTTATAGCGTGCTACAAAATCACGGCGGATAAGTAAATAAATCAAATCCTTGTAACGGAATACCTCTTTAAGCTTGAGATCTAATAAATGCCTCCTGGGGCGTATGATTGTTGTCCATTCCTGTGCTTCTGACATAAGCATTTAATTGTCAACATAGAAGTGTTGTCACGCAAAAATACAAAAAGCCCAAAACTTTTTCTGCTAATCAAATTATTAATTATTTTTGTTTTCGAGCGAAAAAGTAAATAGGAAACTGATGATTCTAAAAAAGGTTACCGATTTGTCCTCTCAACAGTTATACAAGTTTATCAAATACAACAGGATACTATGGTTTGTTGTTATCCTGCCGTTAGTTTTTTTATATTCCTTGATTGCACTTATCTCTGTAGGGAAAATTGGATATATACCTCCTTTTGATGAGCTAGAAAATCCCAAAAGCAATCTGGCCACTGAGATCTATTCTGCGGATGGGAAACTTCTGGGTAAATATTATCTGGAAAATCGCACTATAGTTGATTTTAACGAGCTTTCACCCAATATACTGGCAGCACTCATTGCAACAGAGGATATACGTTTTTATAAGCATTCAGGTATTGATTTTCGTGCTTTGGGCCGTGTGCTTTTCAAGTCTATTCTCCTGGGACAATCTTCTGGCGGAGGTAGTACTATCACACAGCAGCTAGCCAAGAACCTCTACAAGATGAGGCAAAAACTTAATATCCATGCTAATACCCTGCCAGGTAAAGTATGGAAAATGCTGATAATGAAGCTCCAGGAGTGGGTTACTGCAGCACGCCTAGAGCGTCGCTATGCAAAAAATGAGATCCTTGTAATGTATCTAAACACTGTAACTTTTGGGCATAATGCATTTGGTATAAAAGCAGCCTCCAAAACATTTTTCGGTACCACCCCTGACTCCCTTACACTCGAGCAAGCTGCAACATTGGTAGGACTGCTTCGTGCGCCTACATATTATAGCCCTGTATTACACCCCGAAAGATCATTGCGCCGCCGTAATGCTGTACTTTCACAGGTGGAAAAATACCAGAAGCAACTACAAGAATACTTCGGATGGCAGCCGCTTACACACGAACAATTTGACTCGTTGAGGGCTCTTCCATTAGAATTAAATTATAAACCAGAGACACACAACCGTGGGCTCGCAACATATTTCCGTGAGTATCTCCGTCAATATCTCACTGCTAAAAAGCCCGATCCGAGAAACTATCCTAGCTGGAACATGGAACAATACCGCGAAGACTCTTTATTATGGGAAACAGATCCACTATATGGATGGTGTAATAAAAACCTAAAGC
>JALWNS010000146.1 GCA_027083655.1 Bacteroidales bacterium
CTGTGATCCCTATCAAACTGAAAAACATTTGAATGCATATAAAATATCAACATATCTCCGGCAACCTTGAGCTCAGCCTGAAAAACTCCCACATTCTTATAGCGCAGAAGAATCCGCTGGTCCTGCTCCCTTAGCTTGTCATTAAATTCTGTCTCCAGATCCTGGGCAGTCTGCTTAACATACTTAAAAGCCTCAAGCGTATTGTCAAAGATTTTTTGTTTAAGTGTAGCTTTTTCAACTAGAAGATTATAAATTGCATCGGAATTTTTTTGGTTCCCACTCATCACAGCTAATATTTCTATTTATGTCAAATATAACAATTTTAGACTTTGTGTAAATCAAACTAAAACATTAATTTTGAAAAAATTTCAAAGCAATATGGCACAACAGGCATTCTGGTATATATTACCTTCGATAGTTGTTTTTCTAACGGCATATATCGTACTCAAGACTTTCCTTGATAGAGAGAAGGCACAACTACAGCTTAAGCTTAATATCGAAAACTCCAAGCGACTGATACCTATACGGTTACAAGCATACGAAAGACTGGTCCTGCTAATGGAGCGTATTAGTCCACAGGCTCTTATACCACGGGTCTATCAAAAAGATATGACCAAAGAACAATTCCATTATGCTTTACTCCAGGCTATAAGACAAGAATATGAGCATAACCTTTCACAACAAATTTACGTTAGCAACGAAGCATGGCAAGCAGTCAGAGAGGCAAAAGAGAGCATTATCCGGTTAATTAATACAATTGCTTCTGATCCTAAATACAATGACTCTGTACAAAAAATGAGCCGCCTTATCATAGAGGCTTATGCTTCTGTTGACGAAACACCAACAGATCATGCAATAAGAGTTTTGAAAAACGAATTACACGAAATCTTTGGTTAAAGACTATGAAAAGCCCTGCAAAATATTTTTTTCTCATTTTTCTTATTTTTACGTTTGCATGTCAACAGGATAAACCAACTCAGACTAATATTAGGTTAAGAAACCACATTGATACTATCAGTTATAGCCTTGGGCTTAGCATTGGTAAAAAACTCAAGGAAGAAGGCTTTACAAAGGTTAATTACAACGTTCTGATAACTGCCATAAGCGAAGCTATTAACACGGACAATCCAGACAATTTATTAATCGATCCGGATGTAGCGCAAGATATTCTCAAGGTGTATCTATACCAAGAGCATAAACGCAGAATAAAAGTCAAAACAACAGAATGGCAAAACTTTCTCGAAGAGAATGCTCACAGACGTGGAGTACATATCACCTCTAGCGGCCTGCAATACGAAATTCTCAAGCAAGGTTCTGGACGCAAACCAACTATGAACGATTATGTAGTGGTAAGATATCAAGGCTATTTACCCAACGGTGTGGTCTTTGACAATAATTATTCACGTACACCTGTTGTAGTGCGCGTATCCAAAAGTATTGAAGGTTGGCGCCAGGCTTTGACTATGATGCGCGAAGGGTCTAAATGGCGCATCTATCTTCCGCCATATTTGGCATTTGGTGACCGGAAGGTCGGAAACATACCACCAAATTCGGTCGTTATATATGACATCGAGCTAATTAAAATCAAACACATAAAATAATAATACAAATGGCATTAAGAATAGAAGGAAGAGTTTCACAAATCACACCTATAGAAGAAGGTCAAGGAGCCCGCGGTCCATGGAAAAAACGCCTTCTTATTGTGGACACTCTTGAGCAATATCCTCGCAAAGTTGCTTTTGTCGTGTGGAATGAAAAAGCAGAAGCACTTAATACCCTCGGTATAGGTCAACGTGTTGTCGTTGACTTCTCTATCGAATCAAGAGAATTTAATGGACGTTGGTACACCGATGCAAGGGCCTTCGGTATCAAAGTTGTCAGGGAAGAAGATGTTGTGGGTACTAATCCTGTAGCATCACAACCCCAGTCTACTCAAACAAATTCCAGGGTACAGCAACCTATACCCCAGGATACCATTGACCTGAACGACAATGATAACACCGAAAGCGAATACGATGATCTGCTCAAAGACGATTTCAACGATGAGATAATAGATAATGACGACCTATTTAACGAAGAAGAAGACCCATCTGACGATTTACCATTCTAGGTTATGACCCTAATTTTCTGACTGTCGGGGGAGCCCTCTGGGCTCCCCCGACAGTCTTTAGCAACATGTTATCAATAAATGTACCTCAGGGTAAACAAATAATGCCGACGCTAAATAAAACATCGTTTAATTAACGAACTTGGTATTAATCTACCCCAAATTCGTAAACGGTATAATTTAAACAAAAATATTCAAACCTTAGTGTAGCATTTTACCCAATGGCTCTTACTGCCGCCTTATGGTAGCTAGCAATTCATCCAGTTCATCCAGGCTATGTATAAGAACATCACGGGGTTTACTTCCATGACCCTGGCTTACTATTCCCATTGCTTCGAGCTGGTCGATGATACGGGCAGCTCGGTTGAAGCCAACCTCCAGCTTGCGCTGCAAGAGTGATATAGAAGCATACTGACTGGACACAACCAACCTTGCTGCTTCTTCAAACAGTTTATCCAATTTTTTGACCTCCACGGGTGCTTTGGCTTCGCCCTCTTCTTCTGGCGGCTCTGGAAGCTCGAACGGCATCGGATAACCAGGCTGCGCCTCCACAAACCGCGTGATACGGTCAACTTCCTCCGTGCTTATAAAAGCACACTGCAAACGGTGGATATTGCTACCATAAAGATAAAGCATATCGCCTTTACCAATGAGCTGGTTAGCTCCCGTTGTGTCAATAATAGTCTTGGAGTCGGCCACTGACATGACCTTCAATGCTATCCGTGTGGGAAAATTATTTTTTATCAATCCTGTAACCACATCAGTACTAGGACGCTGTGTGGCTATGACCAGATGAATGCCTATTGCTCGTGCTTTTTGTGATAATCGCGTGATAGAATACTCAATCTCCTTTCCTCCAACCATTACCAGGTCTGCAAACTCATCAATTACCGTAACGATGTATGGCAAGAAACGATGGCCATCGGCATCACTCAGACGCCGCTTGATGTATTTCTGGTTATATTCCTTAATATTCCGCACCTGTGCAAGCTTGAGCAAATGATAACGCTCCTCCATCTCAACAATCAGGGATTGAAGCACTTTCTTGGCATCGTCTACCTCTGTTATAATCGGTTCCTCTGCCCCTGGTAAAGTTGCCAGATAATGGCTTGAAAGACGGGAATACAACGACAGTTCTACCTGTTTTGGGTCAATTAATACAAACTTTAGCAATGCAGGATGTTTCTTAAACAACAACGAATTGATTATCACATTAATAGCCACAGATTTTCCCTCGCCTGTACTACCTGCCATCAACACATGCGGTGCTTTGGCCAAGTCAAAGACAAATGGTTTATTTACAGTATCCTTACCCAGGGCTATAGGAAGCTCATATTTGTCATTGTGGAACTCTGGAGAAAGTAATACCTCCTTAAGCGAAACAATGGTTGGATTTTCATTAGGCACTTCTATGCCAATAGTCCCCCTTCCTGGCATTGGTGCAATTATACGTATGCCCAATGCAGCCAGGTTCATAGCTATATCTTCTTCTAGGCGCTTTATCTTGGAGATAGGTATTCCCGGCGCTGGGACTATTTCGTAAAGAGTGACAGTAGGTCCGACCTGGGCAGTTATCTTGACTATGTCAATTTTAAAATTCTTGAGTACATCGATTATTTTTTGCTTCTTCTGCTTGAGTTCCTTAATCAAGGCATCCTGGTCAATCTCACTACCATAGTCATTCAACAAATCAATAGAAGGAAACTTATAAGTCTTCAGACTTTTTGTCGGGTCATAATCCTGCTGTAATTCATCCAACTGTACATTATCTGCTGTAACGACCTCCATATTTATATCATCAGCATTTTTCTGTTCTGTAGGCAGGTCCACTTCAAACGCTACGCCATTATCCTGGCCATTACTAATAACAAAGTGTTTACTGGGCGTCTCGTAATCTTCTGTTATTTTGGAAAACGGATTAAGTTCCTGCTCATCAACAAATCCCTGTTCTTGTTCCTCCTCCTCATCTTCCTCTGGCAAATCTTGCTTCTTGTTAATAAACCGTTCCTTTAGCCCTGCCCACCAAGAGCCCGATACTCTTGGCAGGTTCTTTATTTTCTTAATCCTTTCTGGGTCAGACAGCCCTATTACCTTGTTCTTTGTCCACTCAAAACTATTTTCAAAGGTAAAGAACACATAAATTATGATTAGCAGTAAAATAGTAATAGTGGCACCAAATCCTCCTATTGCAGACTTGAGGGCTAGATAACCTGTCTGTGCATACACGCCACCCAAAGAAAAAGTCCGGTTAACTGTGAACAAGGTAAAAAAGGCTGAAGTTAAAACAGTGATTATCAAGGCATGGAACATGATCTTCCAGAAATGCCTTATTCTTATCCGCATCAACCGGAGCCCAATCAAAATAAGGATAAAAACCAAACCAAAGGCGCCCACACCTAGCCATTTGTGGACAAAAGTCACAGCCAAGGCTGCTCCTAACCGTCCCATCCAATTACCGACCTCGACATCTCCCGAAAGAAACTCAAAAAAAGATACATTGCCCTTGTTGAAATCACTCTCCCACGTAAAAAGGTATGACAAGAAAGCCAAAAAAGAATACACTGCGAAAATCACCAGTACCAGGCCAATGATAAATCTTACCCGCTCGTCTTTGAAAAAAGCCTTTTTCCGCTTTTTAGACTTTTTTCTGGTATTTGATCTTGTTGTTTTTCTTCATGTAGCCATACCCTCTTGGTTAAGTATACTTTACAAAGATACAAAACTTAATTTTATTTAAAGGTTCGATACTTAGAACTTCTTTCATATACATGTTTGAGGATAGACAAATCCTGCTCTGTCAACTCCTTCTGACGGCGAGCCATCACACGCCTGGCTGTATCCATGGCTTTGTCAAAACGATAATCCTCAAATCCATGATAACCACCCCACGAGAAGCTAGGTATAAACTTTCTAGGGAAACCAGCACCAAAAATATTGCAACTAACACCTACAACCGTACCGGTATTAAACATTGTGTTTATGCCACACTTGGAATGGTCTCCCATAAACAGTCCACAGAACTGCTCTCCTGTGGCTACAAAGCGCTCCTGACGATAATTCCATAGCTTAACCTCGGCATAATTATTCTTCAGGTTGGAGTTGTTGCTATCTGCTCCGATATTGCACCATTCTCCTAGCACAGAATTACCAAGGAAACCATCATGTGCTTTATTACTATAGCCAATTAATATGCTATTGTTTACCTCGCCTCCAACCTTGGAATAAGGTCCTATTGTGGTTGGTCCATAAATCTTAGCTCCTACTTTTAGTACAGAATGCCCACACAATGCCAGACTCCCCCTGACAATGCTTCCCTCCATTATCTCAGCATCACGGCCAATGTAAATATAACCTCCATGCGGATTAAGTATTGCTGCCTCTACTACAGCACCAGGCTCTACAAAAATTCTTTCTTCTTCGAACACAGTATTTGTACTGCTAAGCTTCTGTGATTGGCGCCCATGGGTTATAAGCTTAAAATCTTTCTCTAGCTCCAGGCCATTTAACTTGTACAAAAGCCATAGCTGTGTGATAGCTGAAATATTACCTGCAAAATCCTTGACCTTCAACCCTTCCAAATCTTCACCTATTTCCGTGCCCTTTACTTTAGCGGCAAGAAACATATCACCCTTGTATAAAGCTTCTCCAATACCCAAGCTTCTGATCTCTTCGATTAAATCTTCCTGCGGTAGCACTGCCGAATTAACTATATAATTCTGCTCATCAGGTTCAAACTTAAACTTAACCTGCAAGTAATCTTCTGTCTTGTATGTAATTGGCAGACCTAAATACTTTTCCCACTTCTGTGCAATTGTCAGAATGCCTACCCGTAAATGTGAAATAGGACGTGTAAATGTCAGTGGTAGAAGGTCTTGCCACGTATCTTTAAAATCAAATAAAACTGTCTTCATTTTTTATTTTCTTTGTTTTTGTTAAACCAAATTTGCAAAAAACTTTTCATCTCTGGAAATTATCCACTAACTTAGGCTAAAACACAAAAACATTGACCATGAAGCTTTTTAAAAACTTTTCCCTCTTTGCCATATTAATATTTTTATTACCATCATGCTCCTCTAACGTAC
>JALWNS010000147.1 GCA_027083655.1 Bacteroidales bacterium
AGCCCTTACTGACGGTTTTGTTATCTTTGTTATGGCAACCTTAGGTATGGTCTTTCCATCACCGGGAGGCATGGGTAGTTGGGATTTTCTCACAATAGAAGGTCTTAAACTATATGGTATAGCATACGAGAATGCTGCTACTTATGCCCTTATAACACATGCCTCACAAATTATTTTGTTAATTACCTTTGGCTTATTATCTTTAATTGCTCTTTCTTTTGTTAAACCTGTAGACCAAATAAAAACTATAAAAAAACAGAACAATGAACAATAACAAGACTAGTCTTATCATCAGTGTCATTTCTATCGTCATTGCTATTATTGCTATTGTTTTTGCTTTGACAAAAACTAAAACAAGCCAGGAAACTACCTCTGTACCTAGCAATACCTCTGATTTAAAAGTGGCTTATGTCAATGTCGACACTCTTCTTAATCATTATGACCTATACAACAATCTGATGATCAATTACTATAACAAACAGAACACTTACGAACGCCAGCTTCAGTCTAAGCTTACTGCCATCCAGCGCCAGGCTATGACGGTGCAGGACCAGTACCAAAAAGGGTTAATCACTACAGTGACTTACCAGCAAAAGATGCAGAACCTACAGGTCGAACAGGAAAAAGTACAGCAGTGGTACCAGGAAAAAAGCCAGGAGCTTGCACAGGACCAGCAGATTATCATGAACCGCGTCACAGATAGCATTATTAGTACTATTAATGAATTCAATAAAGATGCCCAATATTATCTCATTCTCAACAAAGCCGCCCTTCTCTACGGTACGCCTACAATGGATATTACTGACACAATTATTAACCTGATGAATTCTAAAGTAAACCTGAACGAGCAGTAAAAACTAATTTTTTTCAATCCATTGAATTTTTTATCTTTCGGGATGTCCAACGGCTAATGGACATCCCGTTTTTATCATAAAAACAAATGCTATGATTGACAAATGGCTTGAAATTATCGGATACGTAGCTTCCTTAATTATTCTGGTTTCTATTTTAATGAACTCTATTGTTAAGCTGCGTATAATTAACCTAGTAGGATCTACAATGTTCTCAATATATGGTTTTATGATTGGCTCCATCCCTGTTGGCTTTGTTAATGGCGCTATTGCTCTGGTTAATGTTTATTACCTCGGTAGAATGCTTACAGAAAAAGAATATTTTAAGATTATCAATGTCAGGGGGGACAACTATTACCTGAAAGAATTCCTAAAATTTTACGAAAAAGACATAAAAAAATATTTTCCAAACTTCAAATACGAGCCAGTTAAAAACCGATATAGCTTTTTTATTCTTCGAAACATGAACGTAGCAGGTATTTTCATGGCAAGGGAGTTTACTCCGGGTACACTTCTTATAACTCTTGATTATGCCATACCAGCTTATCGTGATTTCAAAATGGGTAAGTATGTCTTTAATGATTTCTCAAAAAAATTCATAGAAGACGGATACACAAGACTTATTGTCTATTCTGATAACAAAAAGCACCAACGTTATCTGAAAAAAATGGGATTTGAAAAGAAACAAACTAACGGGGAAGAATATTTTGCCAAACTTTTAGTCTAATGGAGATAAAGCAGTTATATAAATATTTTGAGCAATCAGGGTTTAATGTTAGCACTGATAGCCGCAAAATTACCCCAGGTAGCCTATTTTTTGCCCTGAAAGGTGAAAAATTTGACGGAAATACTTTTGCTCTAGAGGCTCTGGAAAAAGGGGCTTTAGCAGCTGTTATTGATAATCCTGATTACCACATACCAGGGAAAACTATCCTTGTTAACGATACCCTCCATACATTACAATTGTTAGCCCGTTACCACCGCCAGCTACTAAAAACTAAGATCATTGCATTGACAGGAACAGCAGGAAAGACAACTACAAAGGAGCTTATATACAGGGTATTATCAACTAAATTTAAAGCACAGGCTACACAAGGAAACCTGAATAACCATATTGGAGTGCCACTGACTTTGCTCTCCCTCAAGCCACAGACTGAAATAGCAGTGGTAGAAATGGGGGCTAGCTTTCCAGGAGAAATATGGGAGTTGTGCCAGATAGCATTGCCAGATATGGGACTGGTCACAAACATAGGAATAGCCCATATACAGGGTTTTGGCTCCCAAGAAAAACTTATCCAAACAAAGGCAGGTCTTTACCGTTTTCTAGAACAAAACAATGGACAGATCTTCCAGAACAGCGACGACGATCTCTTGCGCAGCCTCACAAACCACAAAAAAATTTATACTTACGGAACAAACAAACATGCACAGACCCAAGGAGACCTGATCGAACAAAATCCTTTTGTAAAATTCTACTTCAAGGGTCGCACAGGTCAACAAATATCGGTGCAGACCAATCTCTTTGGCAAATACAACCTGTATAACCTTTTAGCTGCTGTAGCCGTAGGACAGTATCTGAACATTGACGATTCGACAATAGCTTTGGCACTTTCTAATTATCAGCCTAGAAACAACCGATCACAAATACATAAAACCCAGAGAAACACCCTTATACTAGACCTTTATAATGCCAACCCCACAAGTATGAGCAAGGCGCTTGAGAGCTTTGCAGAATTAGCAGTAGACAACAAAGTCCTTATACTGGGCGATATGCTTGAGTTAGGCGATATTGAAAAAGAAGAGCATAAACGTATTCTAGAATTGGCTGAAAAACTAGGATTTTCCGATATTTACCTTGTGGGGCCAATTTTTGGTAAAGTAAACTCTAAATACCCCCACTTCGATAGTAGCGAACAAATGCTCAACTGGCTAGAAGAAAACCCTTTGCAGGACAAAACGATATTACTCAAGGCCTCACGTGGTATACACCTCGAAAAACTAATTCAAGCACTTTGAAATGAAAGCTTTAGCATTGTTAATAACGCTAATGATCCTCAGTCTTGCCACCTGCAATGAGCAAGACCCAAATGAGCTCAAGCCAGAGGTCAAAACCTATGCCCATATCTACCAGACAGGCTATGCTACATGGTATGGCCCCGGGTTTCATGGTGGTATAACGGCAAGCGGGGAACGCTATGACATGTACGAATATAGTGCGGCACATAGACGCTTGCCCCTGGGATCCATTGTTAAAGTTTACAACACACAAAACGACAAATGCGTCATTGTTAAAATCAACGACCGCGGACCTGTGAAAAAGAGCCTCATAATAGACCTTTCAAAAATATCTGCTATACAACTGGAAATGACACACCGCGGATCAGCTAAAGTACAACTAGAAGTTTTAACAAAATCACACAACCCCCTCAAAAAAGTCTTTGAAGTTTATGCTAATCTTGGAAACTGTCTAAAATCTTAAGCTATGGACCTACGATTCGAACGCAAACAAAAATCCAAATCTTTATCATTAATACTAGCACTGCTGGTAGTCATACTTGTCGTGCTAGCCATACCCGAAATGCTCATATCGCGTAGTAATGTCATCGTAAAATACAGACTTGACACAACTAGCACAGACACTAGCTTTGTGCACCTTGTCAAGGTAGCCAATAGCTATCTGGAAACTGCCGACATGTTTGTAATCTTCTCTTTGCAGACAGATAAAATTAGATCAAAGATTTCGGCCAAATCACTCAAACGCTTTCTCCAATCTTGCCAGGATACCAAAGAGCCTAATTTCTGCGAATTGTGGCAACAAATCCTTAGCGAAGAACAATTAAAACAATGTCCTAAATGTGCAGAAAAATAAGCTTGACTTTTATTCTCACACTTTGGCTAATCACTTATATATACCCACAGCTACCTGTAAGGATAGGTAGCGACGAAGAAATACTTTTACAAGCAGATTCATTGCAACAGACTGATTACCACACTGCTATAAAACCTTTTATCATTCAGACCAAAGACACATTCTTCATCAGGCCTGCAGTCGAGACACACCTGTACACCTTAGGAGAATCATTTGGCTATCTCGGCTTGGGTGCCGAAATTTACTGGAAAAAAAATCATTTTTCTGCTTGGGCGGCGGCGCTTGGCGGCGCCGCCCGCAGTCCCAACTGGTGGCAACGCAGTACAATGCCTTTTGTTGGTAAAACACAGAACCTGGACAATGGTCTGCAGATATGGACGGATCCACACCTGATCATTAGTTATTCCTCACGTTATATAAAATTTCAGGTAGGAAGGGATAGATTCCACATTGGCGAGAGCTACAACTCCCTTTGGTTAAATGACTATTCACCTGCCATGCCGTTTGTACGTGCACAGGTACAGGTCAAACATGTCCTCTATGGCTATCAGGTTAATTATTTACAAAATCCAGATTTTCGCTTTGCCGGAGGGATAAGGCATGCATTTAATTTCACACACTATTTTGATTTTAATTTCGGACCTTTGACCATAAACATGTTCGAGACAGTAGTGCAAGACCCTGTCGATTCCCTGGGAGCACGGCGTGGGCTGGACATTAACTATCTTAATCCTGTGATTTTCTTCCGTGCTGTGGATTTGATGCTGGGCTCCCCCGATAATGTACTTCTCGGTCTTGGTGGCAGCCTTAGGTTATGGAAAAAAACACAAATCTACGGCTATGGGATATTGGACGAGATGATTGTCTCCCATCTTCTGGCCAGGGATAAATGCTGGTGCTTAAAATACGGAGCAAACGCAGGCCTAAAAACCTTTTACCCAATAGGAAAAAACATGTTTTACCTTCAGGGTGAAGTTGCATCAGTACGCCCTTACACATATTCGCATAACAACCCTATCCTAGCTTATGGGAATCTGTACCAACCACTGGCACATCCACTGGGTGCTAATTTTTACCAGGTGTTATTAACCACAAGTTTTATTAACCCCAAAAAAATTTCCTTCCAGCTCACTACATCTCTTAGTTTATACGGTCAGGATATTGACACACTCAATTATGGCAAGGATATCTTCCGTTCTTACCTGACACGTGCCGGCGATATGGGCATCACAACGACACAAGGCAACCTTACAAATCTTTTTTATCTAGGTCTGCAAGCCAGCAAAAAAATAACTGCCAGTCTGTGGCTTAAATTAGGTTTTATCTTTACCCATGCCACAGACCAGCAGCAGTCATCAAACCAAATATTATTAAACTTTGCCCTTTCTTCTGGTCTAATCAATCCTCGCTGGGATTGGCGCTAAAACTCATCCCACATAGGAGATTCCTGCTCCTGTGCTTTCATAGTGTCAACAGGTTGTGCTACTATAGAATCGGCCATAACTTTCAGTACAACCAAGTCTATCTTTGAACCTTTGGGTACCTTATATCCTGGTTGTACTGTATCTCCGTTATAAATCATAGCATAAACAAGGCCATCATCCTTATAACTAGGCAGATATGTAATTTTACCAATCTTTAAACCCAATGGACGGAGCTCATTCTCAGCTTGTGTGATAGAAACATACCCCGGCAGGTCAGGCAATGGTACTTTCTTGACTCTATAAGCAATTATTGTTACGAATATAGTACGACCTTTCTTGATATTAAAATTGGCAGGAGGTGATTGATCTACGACTGTTCCCGGAGGCAAAGGATTCTCGGTAGAATTGTCTATCGAATCTATAACCTTTATTTTAAATCCTTTGTCCTTGGCAATATTATATGCTTGTGGGAGAGTATTCCCCCTGAGCTCAGGGGTAAGGTATTCCTTGCCATGCCTTGTATAGAGCCGGAGATAAAGTGAAGTCAAAAGCAAAACCACTGCAACGAAAATAAAAATCTTTATTACTGCTTTCCAGAAAATTGTAGATGTGATATAATCCCATAAATTTCTAAAGAAATTTCTAAATGCCATATTATTGTCCTGTTGATAATTCACCCAAATTTACAAAAAACAAAATAGAATAAAAATTAGCCCAATGAGATTAATTCCTGTTTTAGTTCTTCAAGCTGTATGTGCAAATCTTCCCATTGATTCTCCAAAGAGGAAATCTCCTGGGAAATCTGGCCATAACGCTCAAATAATTTTTGATCTGCTAAACCCTGGGCTATGTCCTGGTCAAGCTTAGTTTTCTCGGTCTCCAATTGTTCTATAGCATCTTTTATACCTATGATTTTTTTCTCTATTTTATTAATCTGCCGTTGAAGCTGCTTTCGTTTCTCATAAAGCACTTTGTTATTTGATTGGGAAACATTTTGCTTTTTCGTTTTTACTCCGCTAGAGCTTTG
>JALWNS010000148.1 GCA_027083655.1 Bacteroidales bacterium
GTGTAAGAGATGTCATAGGACTTAATATTGGAGACGAAGTGGAGGTGTTTTTGTAATGTTTATCATCAAATGTTCTTCTTGTGGATTTGAAATTAAAGATGAAAAAAAGTTAAGATTGTATGGAGGTACTAATATAGCTCTTGATCTTCTTCAGATCAAAGGTTCCCCTACAGAAATAAAGAGGAAGGCAGCAAATTTATTTAATCAAAAAAATATTCCATGCCCAAAATGTAAAAAAACAAATATCTGGGTATGGATTTAAGGGACTTTACATATTTTTAAATTTGAAATAAAAATACTTAAAACCAGAGCTATGTTCAAAAAGATTTTCAAATGGTTAATAATCATAATCCTCATTATTGTGATTGGGGGATTGTGGTATATCAACCATCTCAAACGTGCTCCTTATCCTGATTATACTGCAAATGTGGAGCTCACAGGCTTACATGACAAAGCCGTTGTCAAAAGGGATAAATGGGGTATGCCCCATATCTATGCTAAAGATTTAGAGGACCTATACCGCGTACTTGGTTATGTCATGGCACAGGATAGAATGTGGCACATGGACCTGATACGCCGTGCTACACAGGGACGTTTGTCAGAAATTTTCGGTAAAGATTTTGTAAATACCGACCTGCTTCTGAGAAGTTTGCGTATTAGTGAACATTCTAACAATCTCTACAAACATTTACCTGATAGTATTAAGACATATCTTTTGGCTTTTTCTGACGGTGTTAATCAATACATTAACTCAACAAAACATCTACCCATCGAGTTTAAAATTCTGGGATACAAGCCAGAAATGTGGACTCCACAACACTCTCTAAACCTTATTGGTTTCATGGCCTGGGATCTTACTGCAGGTTGGAATGGAGATCTGGTATTATGGCAAATAAAACAAAAAGTTGACAGTGCCCGCTTCACCCTGGCAGTTCCTAACTTTGACAAATCCCAGTACATTTATGATTACCATTTACCAGAGCAGGTGGAGTTAACCCTGGACATTGACAAAGTAATTGACCAGATCAATAACCTCGGCATACGAGCATTCACAGCAAGTAATAACTGGGCTGTCGGACCTCAAAAATCAATTTATGGTAAACCAATCCTGGCTAATGATATGCACCTGGGCTTTGGTATTCCTGGCATCTGGTACCAGATCCATCTAGTTGTGCCTGGAAAAATTAATGCTACAGGTGTGACTATTCCTGGAGCACCTGGCGTTGTATCTGGCCATAATGAACATATTGCTTGGGGCATGACTAATGTTATGCTTGACGACGCTGACTTTTATATCGAAACAATTAACAAAGACACAACCGAATACCTTGTCGATGGACAATGGAGGCCTTTGAAAATCATTAACGAACAGATAATCACAAAGGAAGGAGATACTGTATACCGAAAGCTCTACTTCACTCACCGCGGCCCCATTGTATCTGGCTTTAAAGGTATAAAAGACAAAGTATTGAGCGTGGCATGGGGTGGCAACGACACTTTGAGCAACGAACTTATGGGGGTAATAAGCTTGAATTTTGCCAACAACTGGGATGAATACCTCGAGGCTGTTAAATATTTCCGCTCTGTAGCACAGAATATAGTTTACGCAGATGACAAAGGCAACTTTGGTATACACATGGGAGCCGGTATTCCTATCCGTATAAGGCCTGGATATCTGCCTTATCCTGGCGATACGACTCTTTATGATTGGAAAGAATGGGTACCTTTTAGTCAAATTCCGTATGAGTTTAACCCACAACGTGGTTTTGTTGCCTCGGCAAACAACAAATCAGCCCCAGATTATCCCTATTACATAACACAGTACTATTTCCAGGATTACCGGTATACCCGTATCCGCGAGCTGTTAGAAAGTAAAGAAAAATTATCTACCGATGACTTTAAGGGTATACAACTAGACCAAAAATCAAAACTTGTCGAACGGACTTTGCCTGATATTGTCTTCGAAATATCCAAAATCCAAACCGATAATCCTACTGTAAAAGATGCAATAAAAGCTCTTGCAGACTGGGACGGTGTTTTGCGTGCAGACCAGGCCGCCCCAATAATCTTCGAAGAATTCTACTATCAATTTGTGCGTTCTACCATAATCGACGAGCTAGGTCCAAAACTGGCCAACCAATACATGAGTGTAAAGACACTGGCTAATACAATGTTCGAAAACTGTATTCATGATCACTTCAACCCGTGGATTGATGACATTACCACACCTGAAAAGGAAGATTATACAACTGCTATACAGACTGCTTTCCTACGAGCGGTTGACACATTGAGCGAAAAAATGGGCAACGACGTTTCTAAATGGCAATACCAGAAACTCCACACCCTCACATTGGAGCATCCTTTGGGTAAAGTCAAGCTCCTTGACAAACTCTTTGGCCTTAACCGTGGTCCTTATGGCGTAGGAGGTAGTGGCCATACAGTAAGCCCTTACTCTTACAAGCTAACCAACAGGTACAAAGTAATAGCAGGAGCTTCGCAGCGGCATATATTCGTTGTTGGTGACTGGGACAAAGGCTGGATGATAATACCAACAGGTAATAGCGGACTGCCGGGTAATGAGTTTTATTGCAATCAAACCGAGGATTATCTCAAGGGTGTATACCGACCAGATGCTTTCTCAGATACCGCAGTAGAGAGGGTGAAGAAGTATGAACGCTATTTCATACCTAAGAGATAAGAAAAGGAGCGCCCAAGGCGCTCCTTTTCTTTCGGTACATAAGCCTTACTTTTCCATCTGCTTGTTTACCAGCCTTAGCATCTCTTCTGGGAACGGGAATACAATTGTTGAATTTTTCTCTGCAGCTATTTCACTTAATGTCTGGAACAGACGAAGCTTAAGTGCAGATGGTGATTTGTCTATTGTCTCACCTGCTTCTAATAGTCTCTGTGCTGCCTGTTTCTCTGCCTCGGCCAGGATAACACGGGCACGCCTATTACGTTCGGCCTCCGCCTGATAAGCCATTGCCCTCTTCATATTCTCCGGTAGCTCGATGTCTTTGATCTTGACATCTGTAACCTTAATGCCCCATTCATCTGTCTCTTTATCCACTTCCAATTGTATTTTCTTTCCTATCTCTTCCCTTTCGGCCAAGATAATATCAAGCTCTGCCTTACCACACATATCACGCAAAGAGGACTGCGCTAATTGCGATACTGCATAATAATAATCCTCCACTTCAAGCACGGCTTTTTCTGCATTGACAACCTTGTAAAAAACAACACCATTGATACGGATAGGCACATTATCCTTGGTCATTATCTCCTGCGACGGAATGTCCACTGCTAGAATACGGATATCAACCTTTATCAGACGGTCCACAAACGGTATTATCCACCTTAAACCGGGACTTAGAGTATTTATATAACGGCCGAAACGTAGCTTGACACCACGCTCATACTGGTTTATTATCCTCAGACCCAGCAGTAAGAAAAGTATAACAATACTTAACACGATGTAAAACGTTGACATGACATACTGTTTTAAGTTTTGTATAAGATGGGAAAAAAAGCTGCAAAAAGCAAGTGTTTTAATCATACCTGTCCAAACACCTATTAATCAAGGCGCATAGCATTGTTGTCAATCCACTCAATTATCTGTTGGTAGTCAGTATTAAGGAAAACAGGCAATCCGGAAACGCCTGCCCTGCTAAACAAGTGCTTGTCAACAACTACGGCCCTGGCATAAGGCAAATATGATTGGTCAATACTATCCCTGAAAACTGCTATCTTCGGTACTGGCCAGCTTCTGAGTCCTTCAATGAACAGATAATCAAAATTCCCTGCCATATTAATCATCTGCTCAAGATCTGGTGAATGATGTGCAAAATATGCCATGCGTGTGGGTGAGACAACAAATACATCTGCCCCTGCCTGAAAAAAACGAAAGCTATCTTTTCCTTGTTGGTCCAACTGTGCCTTGTCTCCAGGATCATGCTTTACTACTACGACGCGTTTATATGACATTAATAAAACTGTAAGTCTTTCTATTAAAGATGTTTTACCAGAATTACTTGGACCTGTCAGACCAATTATCTTACGCATAAACTAAAGTTTTGTTAAATTTGTATTTAAGAAACACAAAACTTGAGAAAAATGAAAGGAAAATTACGCATGATTGTGTGGGCAATAATGATTTTCGGACTTGGAGCTGTGGCTTTATATATTGATAGCAAGCTATTTAATGAAATTTACAGGTCATGGATATTCCACCTGGCTAGCTTTATCGTAGGCTTGCCAATATTGCTATTCACAATAAGGGTAAGCAAAGTGACAGGACGGACATTGGCACGTTATGGACGGGTAGGTGATGTAGAACCATTAGAAACTAACAGGTTAGTAACACAAGGTCCTTATAAATATATGCGGCATCCTATGCACTTTGGTTTGTTGTTCATGCCACTTGCCTGGGGTTTTATTCTTGGGTCTCCCTCATTTTTACTGTTCTTTGCACCATTGGAAATAATCTTTATTCTGGTGATGATAAAAATCATAGAAGAACCAGAAGCAAAGAAAAAATTTGGCCAGGATTATGAGCAATTTTGCAAAGACAGGCCTTGGTTCTGCATCAAACCCGAATGTATCAAAGCTTTGCTTCTGCTGCCTGAAGAGCTGGAATAGGCATCCCAAAAAAAGTATTGCCAATTCTTCTAAAAAAGTCTAGGCTGTAATCCAACACATTAACACTAAAACAAAGCCTATGAAACTAATTTTAAACATATCAACACAAAACGTCTCAAACATACTACACTATTAATCAATACCTTATACTCTCATTGAGCCATTCAAATAGCCAAAAATAATTTTTGTAGAATGGAAGGACAACGACAAAGCTATAGCTATGCACTTCACCCACAGCAATTTCTTCCTGGTTAAACTTTCTACCCAGGTCTCTGGCAATCTCCAGGATAAGCTCGTCATCGTCATCTATACCTATCAAGTCAAAAGCTAGCCCGTGGTCAAAAGTGTGAAAGACTTTAAGTGTCTGTGGCTGGTCCAGAAATCTATAGCCTACCCTGGTTACATCAGGAAGCACTATGTTGCTCTGGTTGCTTTCTGTTTCTCTTTTTATTTTTTCAAAAAGCAATAATAAGTCCCTTTTTAAATAATTTTCAATATCCTGTTGTGTAATTTTTGCTTCGTTCAAGAAGTGGAAGGTATAACCCCTGTCGTGGTGCTTTTCAACGAATTTCTTATCCAGCTTTTCTCCCAGAATGTTATAAAAAATAAGATACTTCCTCTTTTGAATATAATTCATAAATTTCAGTCTAATTGTCATTGAATGGGCGTATCCATACGGTACTAGGATGCGTACCCAATAATTTCTCTCCTTTCTAATGAAGCGTACCCAATCTTCTATTTTGGCCATGTGTTTTTCTGGGTTAAAGATTTTGAACACAATTTACAAAAAGCAAAAAAGCTATGCAAAGCACGGCGGGATGAAATTCAGTCATGCCGACAGGGTCGGCGCCTTGTTGTTCCTGACGGATCGGGACTACAGAACTTCAAATCACAGTTTTTTGCCCTATTCCCTGAATTTCAGTAGTATGGAAGCTTTACTGTAGGTTAGGAAAACGGTTTAAAGTATAAAAAACGGGAAAATGCAAGTCGCACCTGAGCGAAGCGAAAAGCATTAACACCGATAATCAAATTTTTTAGATGTGTTAATAATCCTTGCCTGGTGGTAATACCGATTAGTTATCTTGTAGCGAAGCCTAACGCCTTCTAACAATCTAAACATCGGTATTATGCCCATGTCTGATAGATTTTCATCGGCGGCATAAGCTACTCCTAAACAAAATTTATCGCATATTTACTGAAGTTCACCAGGCTTGCGAAGCCGGCGAGATGAAATTCAGTCATGCCGACAGCGTCGGCGCCTTGTTCTTCCCAATGGATCGGTACTACTGATCATCATGTCATAAATTTTGCCTATTCCCAAAATTTCAGTGGTGCGTATGCTTTCCTGTGGGTTGGGAAAATGGTTTTAAGCAAGAAAACGCAAGTCGCACCTGAGCAAAGCGAAAGCATTAACACCGCTAATCAAATTTTTTAGATGTGTTAATAATCCTTGTTGTGTGGTAAGCTCTCCTAAGACAATGAGCTTTTTTATGAGCCAACCATTGAAGAC
>JALWNS010000149.1 GCA_027083655.1 Bacteroidales bacterium
CATTTATTTATCATTAACAATCAGTTTTCTTTCACTTTTTTCTTGCTCTACCCAAAAAAACACACCAATAACCAGGGCATATCATAACCTTACTGCCCATTATAATGTTTTTTTTAATGCTAAAATGGCTCTGGCCGATGCAAACAAACAGATAGAAGAACAGTGCCAGATAAACTACTTTAACCTATTGCCAGTTTTTCCTTACGAATGTCCGGGAGCCGCCGACCTTGCCAAGGCAAAACTAAAACGCGTTTTAGAAAAATCTGCCAAAACAATACGTAACCATTCCATTACTGCAAAGCCTGAATATAGAAATTACAATAACCTTTCCCCAGCCCAGATAGCATATCTGAAGAAAAAAGAATATAACAAGTGGGTAGACGATAGCTATCTGCTTATTGGGATAGCAAACCTCTACAAAGGCGATATACTAAAAAGCCAGCGGGCTCTGCACAAAATCCTTGACGATTTCAAAGAAGAAAACACACGTTTTGATGCACAGCTTTGGTTAATCAGGTCATACATTGCTCAAGGCCGTTACCTCGATGCCCAAAATGCCCTCAAAGAACTGGAAGGCGATCCCAGGCGCCCCAAACGTCTGAACAAAGAAATTTATCTCACGTGGACAGACCTTTACATCCAGCTCAAACAATATGACAAAGCTACTGCTTACCTCGAAAAAGCCATAAAACTTATAAAAGAACGCCAGAAAAAAGCCAAATACACCTACCTCCTGGCACAACTATACCTCCAGCTAGACGACAAACAAAAAGCTTCTGAATTATTCAAAAAAGTACCACGCTATAATCCTCCTTATGAATTGGAATTTCACGCACAGCTTATGAGGGCAACAACACTCTCAACCGCACAGGGTACTCGGCAGATAAGACGAAAACTAATGAAGATGCTCAAAGACGAGAAAAACGAAGAATACAAAGACAAAATTTATTATGCCCTGGCTCAAATCTACCTCCGCAATAACGACACTTCACAGGCACTTAAGTACTTCCGGCTGGGGGCATCTCTATCCCGGGACAACCTTAGCAAAGCCTTAATATTCAACCAGATAGCAGACCTTTATTTTAGTAAGGGAAATTATATTCTCTCAGGGGCTTATTATGACTCAACACTGCATTTTCTCCCCCAGAACTTTGACAACTATGAAAAAATAAAGCAAAAATCTGCTAACCTCATAGAACTTGCTAAAAATTATCAAGTCATCCAGACCCAGGATAGTTTGCTTCGACTTGCGCAACTGCCCAAGGAACGTCTCAACCGGATAATCGATAGCATAATAGAAGTCAAAAAGAAATCACAAGAACAACCAACTGGCCGGCCTACTTATGATCCTTTTGATATAGAAAGCCAGCGTTATGCTTCTGGCATGCCTACAACACAAACGCAAGGAGGAAAATGGTATTTCTATAACCCTGTGCTCGTTAGCCGTGGCCAACAGCTTTTCCGCCAGCGCTGGGGTACACGGCGCCTAGAAGACAATTGGAGGCGTAAGAACAAAAGCATTGTATCAGGAAATATAGAAAACGAACAAATAGCACAGCAAGAACAAATAAAAGAAGAAAACACCCGCCAGTACTACCTCAAACAAATTCCCCTGACCGATAGCGCTAAACAGGCAGCAAATGATAAAATTCTAGAAGCATGGTTTAATATTGCCCAGATTTTCGAAAATAATATGCAAAATTTAGAACAAGCATACCTCACATACCAAAAAATCCTTCAGAAATACCCTGACAATAAATATTTACCAGACATTTACTACCATCTATACCTTATAGCTAAAATGCAGGGACAAAATGAAAAGGCAAACATTTACAAGAACAAAATACTACGTCAATTCCCTAAAAGCCGCTATGCACGCCTGCTACTGTCGCCAGAATTAGCAGACCAGATAAAAGTCAAGCAAGAAAGAGCTAACTACCTGTTAATGAACACTATCCAACTTTATAATGACTACCAGTATCGCCGGGTTATTGATAGCGTTGATTATGCTTTGGAAAACCTCAATGGCACCAGTGCTATTCCTAATCTGGTTTTTCTCAAAGCCAAAGCTTTTGGTGGGCTTGGTATGACTGATAGCCTTCTGGCCACATTAGAATATCTCACTGAAAATTATCCAGACGCCGATATAACCGTACAAGCAGAAAAACTTTATAAAAATCTTACAGAGGGTAATTTAAATATAAGCATTTATAATTTTACACCTCAAAGCCCCCATTACATTGTGGTTATGACTAATCAAAAGGATAATATTAACCAATTAAAATTTAATCTCTTCAAGCTGGTCAATGAATATTACAAAGAGCAAGAATTCCAGGTCGATGTTGTACCTCTAAACCAAAGCCGTATTCTGGTTATACGCCAATTCCAAGACTTATCTCAGGCCCGTGAGTTTTTGCAGTATCTCAAAACCCAACCAATGTTCCATGGAAAAGCTATGTTTCTCTTTAGTGAACAGAACTTTAAGACATTCACAAAAGACAAAAACTTATTCAAATATCAATTGTTCTATGCAAAATATTATAATTTTTAGCCTACTTATTTCAAAAATTCAAGAAAAACAATTAAATTTGCTACAAATCAATAATTTAAACAACGATGTGGTCTTTAGTCTCTGAATATCTCTTAATTAAAAGCGATAGCCTTGAAATCAAAAATTTCGGCAAGTTTACAGCAACAAACTACGATGCTACCATAGATTCCGAAAATAAAATTCTTAAACCAGCCGGACGAAAATTTGCTTTTGTCCCTGTTGGCACAAAGACTGACGAAGAATTTATAGAATTTGCCACCCAAAGACTAAAAAAGAGCCGGCCTGAAATAGAGCGTATGCTCCAAAAAGCTATCGACATTGCCCAATCCAAACTCAAAGATGGGGAAAAAGTGGACCTCCCACACATAGGATACTTATTCGCTCCAGATAAAGAAAACCCTACGTTGGTACAAACAGCCCAGTATTCTCTTAACCCCGATAATTTTGGCTATACAGAGATTGAATTACCTACTGCAGAAAAGACCACAAAACAAGCTACCAAAGTCCAAACTACAACAAAAGAAAAGAAATCTATCACCACAAAGGCTCCGAAAAAAGAGAAAACAGAGAAAGAAAAGAAAAAAGTCACTGTCAACTGGTCAAAGATATTCCAATATGCTGCTATCATAACAGCGATAGTAGCAGTTCTTGCCGTTGTCATAGTTTACTATCAACCAATCATTGATTTTGGCAAACAACTCTTCGCTCCAAAAACTACAGAACAACAAATTACACAGACAAATACACAGCCTGACCAGCAAGTCAAACCAGATCAAAACACACAGGCACAACAAAGTGCTAGCACAAAAACACAGCCTGACAAAGAGGGATCTACCCAACAGACAACATCTTCAGAAAAGGAAAAATCTTCTTCTCCTACCCAGACACAAACACCCATGCCTACATCAGATACCACTGTACTAGCAAAAATAAAAATAAAGGCTCATATACCTGTAGGTCCTGATTACAAAAAGTATTACCTCATCGTGGGTAGTTTTGTGAAAAAAGAAAATGCAGAAAAATTTAAAGAAGAGCTACGAAAAGAAGGTTATCCTGCCCTCGTTCTATCCTTTGGACCAAACCGCCACCGTGTTAGCATTGGAGGCTATGATGATCCCAAAGAGGTTATTAAAGCCCACGATGACTATATCAACAGACACCCTGGTAAAGGTATCTGGCTACTCATAAACGACTAGCAATGACACACCAGGTCGTTGCAAAATACTGGGAAATACTTCAAGGTGAACGTGTTCGTTGTCTCCTTTGCCCAAACAACTGTGTGCTTCGGCCTGGACAATTGGGACCTTGCCGAACGCGTATTAACGAAGGTGGAGTACTTTACACTTTAGCTTATGGTAATCCTGTCGCAGTACACGTTGATCCCATCGAAAAGAAACCATTAGCACACTTTTTACCGTCTTCTCTAACTTTTTCAATCTCCACGGCAGGCTGCAATCTTTCATGTAAAAATTGCCAAAACTGGGAAATATCACAGGTAACGCCTAGAGACTTACCTTTTTATGAATTACCACCAAATCAAGTAGTCGAAGAAGCCATAAAATCAGGTTGCCAATCAATAGCCTACACCTATACAGACCCCACAGCCTTCTATGAATACACTCTGGACACTGCACGTCTAGCCAGAGAACGCGGAATAAAAAATGTCATTGTTTCGGCAGGTTATATTAACCCTGAGCCATTACACGAGCTCGCACCATACCTGGACGGAGCAAATATTGACCTTAAATCTTTTGACGACCGCATTTACAGACGTCTCAACTCTGGCCGCTTGCTTCCAGTGCTCGAAACACTCAAGATTCTCAAAGAACATAACGTATGGCTAGAGATAACAAACCTGGTTATCCCTGGCTATACAGACGACATGGACATGATACGGCAGATGTGCCGCTGGCTCGTGGACAATGGTTTTGAAGACAATCCATTGCATTTTAGCCGTTTTCAACCTTCATACAAACTTCAAGATGTGCCTCCTACTCCTATTAGTACCCTCGAACGAGCTATCGATATAGCCCTGGAGGAAGGCATTAAATATCCACTCATTGGCAATGTATGGGGACACAAGAGAGAAAGTACGTACTGTCCCCACTGTGGGGAAAAAGTCATAGGAAGGGTAGGGTTTAATGTCACCGAAGTTAACATCACTGACGGAAAATGCAACTTCTGCGGACATCCAATAGCTGGAGTATGGTCATAAAAGATTAAGCTTATGTTGGTAGAAATTATCTCAAAAAAAAATTTTTTTGTTTCATTTCTAACATTTGTTATAGCCTCTGTTATAGCTTATTACATCTCGGTTAACCAACCTGTAATCATACGCCTAAGCACCATTGCACTAGCGTGGATAATACTTATCATGGCCCAGCAACAAGCTCCTGCTTTCGGATCAGGACTGGGAGCAGAAAATTTGCCAGCTATATTTCTGGCATTCATGTTAACTCCCACAATGGCGAATATAAAACAGCTTTTTATTGCCCTTATTACCTTAATTGGGTTTATACTTATCCTCAATGTTTACAAAAGCAAACGTGAAGCTTCTTACAGCCAGATATTCAATATTTCCCTACTTTTCGCTACTGCGGCAGTGCTTAATCCGCCTTATGTTATAATGATACTCTTTCTGTTTTATGTTTTTCACCAAAGGGTGAGAAACCTGTTGATTATAATCATTTCCTATATCTTCGTAGTTTATATCTATTTTGTGGTTGAAATATTCTTTCTCAAAACAGGCTTTATACAAGCATGGCACAAACTCGCATCATGGGATTTCGTCGGATTAGGTATTTTTAGCTCTTATCAATGGATTTTTTATTTCGTATTATTCTCAATAACCTTTTTGTATGTTTTAACCAGAATCTCTAACGAAACAATCAAAAACCGCAAAATTCTCTGGACAACAATTATTCTTTGGATACTATCCATTGGGGTTAATCTTTTCTCCACATCAAACCCTCTGGCAATAGTTGTATTCCCTTTGTCTTTGCTTTTATCTTATTTTTTCTACACACTAAAATTAAAATCTTGGATAAAAGACCTGTTATTCTTGATAATAATAGTTTTAAACTTTGCCTTTGGCTTTCAACTTATCTAAAAATTTTATTATTTCCTCAAGGTCTTGCTTTTTTACAGCACTTAGACTTAGAGCAGGGTAGCGTCCTGTAGCCTTTCCCCTACGTATTTTAAAAATTATTCTTGGACCGAATAAAGTTTTCTTTAGTTCATAGCCATCATACTCTGCAACAGGTATTTTTATCTGCTTATAGTTGCCCACAAAAGGGTGCGGATTATAAAACCTTATCTCCAGGACATTCTTGTTAAGTTGTATGCCGAAAAAGTGTGGTTTTAAAGCTAGCAACACCAAATATACGGCAAATGTAATACCTGCTATTAACAGGTACCATTTTTTGAAATAAGGCTCTATTGCAGAGAAAATCAAGAGCACAATCACTATAATCAATAGCACCCCGTATATGATGCTATATTTCGCAACAGTTTTAAAATTATTGTAATTCATAACTTTATTTTTTTACAAATTTGGCA
>JALWNS010000150.1 GCA_027083655.1 Bacteroidales bacterium
AAATGGGAGAATATGAAACAGCAATTTTTTTTTTTTTTTTTGAACCAGAATGTTACAAAGCCAATTAAATTTTTACCAGACAAAGGTGGCTTTTTTGGCCAATATGGAGGTCAATATGTCCCAGAGGCTTTAAAGGCCAGGCTGGACAAATTGTACGGTGAGTTTTTACAGGCAATAGATGACCCAGCCTTCATTGAGGAATATGTTTCATTGTTAAGACATTATGTTGGGCGGCCTTCCCCTCTGTCGTATGCTCCGCGTTTATCAGAATATCTAAATAGCAAGATTTACCTCAAACGCGAGGATCTGTTGCATACAGGGGCACATAAAATCAATAACACAATAGGACAGATACTACTGGCTAAACGTATGGGATATAAAGAAGTCATAGCAGAGACCGGTGCAGGGCAACATGGCGTAGCTACAGCAACAGCTGCGGCCTTTATGGGTATGAAGTGCAAAATTTTTATGGGTGCAAAGGATTTTAACCGGCAATTTATGAATGTAAGAAAGATGCAAATCCTTGGTGCAGAGGTTGTACCTGTTAATTCCGGCAGTGGTACTATGAAAGATGCTGTTGAGAAGGTTATTAGTTATTTTGTGGATCATCCAGAGACATATTATTTAGCTGGCTCCGTGATAGGAGCGCATCCTTTCCCTACTATTGTACGTTTTTTCCAAAGTGTTATAGGAGTTGAAGCACGCCAGCAGATACTGGCTAATGAAGGGAGACTTCCGGATTATATCATAGCACCTGTCGGTGGCGGCAGTAATGCTATAGGTATTTTTGCAGCCTTCCTTGATGATGAACAGGTGCAGCTGTACGGAGCAGAAGGTGCAGGTGAAGGCGTGGAAACATCAAAAACAGCAGCGACTCTGACCAAAGGTAAGCATCTGGTTATAAGAGGTATGTCCTCCTTGATTTTAGTGGATGACTATGACGTGCCACGCCAGTCTTATTCTATTGCGGCAGGGCTGGATTGCCCCGGAATTGGTCCTGAACATGCTTATTTGCGTGATATTGGCCGCACAAAATATTATCCTGTTACAGATGATGAAGCCCTGGAGGCATTTAAATTGTTGTCAAGGCTGGAAGGTATTATACCCGCAATGGAATCTGCTCATGCTATAGCTTTGGCTGTTAAATTGCTAAAGGATAAGAATGTTTTGGCTATAATCAATATCTCGGGCCGTGGTGACAAAGACGTGGAGAGGATAAAATAACACCCGGACTGGTACGAGTTAGGCATCCTTAGCCTTGTTTGATGCTGTTTACTTAACTTTGTCCTTAATCCTGTCGCAAGCGTGCCGTATGGCACCTTGCGGCGGTTAGGCCTGGTAGCCGCAGTTTACTTCCATTCCCTGACAGCTAGCTTCTTTTTCGTTTCTTAGCAAATATCTAATTAACCTTAATCGCCTTTGTGTACCTGGCTTCGTCGCAAACATAACGGAAATTACTACATCCTTCCCCTATACTTCCTTCTGCATCCTTTGGTAAAAGTGAACAAGATATCCTGTTGCCCTTTCATAGGCCTCATCCAATGGATACCCATCTGCTAGATAACATGCTAGGGCAGAGGAAAATGTACAGCCAGTACCGTGTGAATATCTGGAAAAATCATATCTCTCATGTGAGAAAAACATTATTTTATCTTGTGATACAATGGCTTCCCTGACTTTACTGTCGTTGAAATGCCCTCCTTTGACGATAATCTGGGTCTGCCATTTAATTGATTTTTCTCTTGCTACTTGTACTGCTTCATCGAAATCATTAAAATTTGTGCCACTCATTATTTCCAGCTCAACAGCATTAGGTGTAATAACTGTTGTCATGGGCAGTAGGTCTGAGACCATGACCTTTATTGCCTTCTCCGTAAGAAACAGTTTACCACTGGATGTAGCTATTACAGGATCTAAGACAACGATTGGGGGCTTGAATTGTCGTAGAGCTCTAACCACAGCACCAACGTTTTCTGGGCCAGTCAATGCCCCTATTTTTACGGCACTCACAGGGAAAGATTCCAGGCTTTCGCTTATTTGTTCGAATAGCAAACCGCTTCTAACAGGCTCAATCACACGGGCTCTTGAAAAATTCTGGACAGTTATACCTGTAATTGCCGACAATGGCCAATAACCCAGGTCCCAAGCCACTTTTATGTCCTGTTGTATACCTGCACCGCCACTATTGTCAGAGGCGGCTATTGTTAGAAAATATTTCATAAACTATAAGTAGGTTTTATTAATTAAGCTATTTGTGCATAAATATAACCATATCCTTGTATATCTTCACTTTGTGAGGTGAGCAAGATTGTTTAGCCTTCCACAGAAAGGTTATTTTTTCTTATTATCATGCTAACTTGTTTTACAGTATTAGCAGACGAGCGGCGCCTGCAGGCGCCGCTCGTCTGTATATGGATCATAATCCAGTAGCTTATTTCTTTAGTAAAGGTTCGATTTCAAGGATCTTTTTTATACTGCTATCAGTACGAACAGCACACAAAGGACCACACATCGTACAGTATTCTTCGTCTGCACTTTCTGAGCTTTCGCGTTTTTCGCGTGCATCTTCCGGGAATAGTGCATATTTAAACATATCCTCCCAGTTGAGTTCGCGGCGTGCTTTTGACATTGCACGGTCGCGTTCGCGTGCACCTCCAACATTTTTAACAATATCTGCAGAATGAGCTGCTATGACAGAGGCAATAACACCGAGCTTGACATCTTCCTCGTTTGGCAATGTTAGATGTTCGGCTGGTGTTACATAACACAAGAAGTCGGCACCTGCAGAAGCTGCAATAGCGCCACCGATAGCACTAACTATATGGTCATAACCGGCCGCAGCGTCTGTAGTTAGTGGTCCAAGTACATAGAAAGGAGCTTCGTTTGTGACGCGTTTCATTAGCTTGACATTCATTTCGATCTGATCCAGTGGAACATGGCCAGGTCCTTCTACCATTACCTGCACTCCACGTTTGCGTGCTTTGTCAACCAATTCTCCCAAAACAAGTAGTTCGGCAATTTGTCCGCGGTCTGTAGCATCCATCCAGGCTCCTGGACGTACTGCATCACCAAGGCTTATAGTCACGTCGTATTGTTCGCAAATATCCAGTACACGGTCAAAATGTTCATACAAAGGGTTTTCTGCATTATTTTCGTACATCCATTTCTTCAGTAGCGATCCTCCACGGCTAACAATGCCTCCAACGCGCTCGGATCCTTCCTCAAATTTTACTGTTGTGCGAGTAATTCCAGAGTGAATAGTCATGAAATCAACACCCTGTCGTGCCTGCCGTTCAATCTCTTTAAACAACAACTCAGGATCCATCTTATGGAACTCCAGGCCATCGGCTCCAAGCTGGGTAGCAACTGCGTATATTGGCACAGTACCAACCATTACAGGTGAATGACGTAATATCTGCAGGCGGATAAAATTTAAACGCCCGCCAGTGGAAAGGTCCATGACAGAATGTGCTCCGTATTTTACAGCTATATCAAGTTTTCTGAGCTCTTCTTCTGGATTTATACGGTCTGGGGATGTACCAATATTAGCGTTAATCTTTGTTTTTAGTCCGTATCCTATACCTTCTGCCGAAAAATTGTGGTTTATATTTTTGGGTATAACGATACGCCCTTTGGCAATTTCCTCGCGGAGCCATTCTGGATCAACATTTTCTTTCTTTGCCACCTCCAACATTTCAGGGGTGATCTGTCCTTTTAGTGCATATTGTAGCTGTGTCATTGTTATTAAGTTTTTAATGATTTGGTTTTGTTAATAAAGACTGTATGTTGGTTATACGTCTCTCCAATTCTTCTACGGTCTGTGCCTGCATGAAGTATCTAACCATTGCTATATTGCGGGCACCTGCTGTAATTACTTCTGATATATTTTCAGGGAAAAGTCCACCTATAGCAACGACAGGGACAGTGGAAAAACCCAAAACTTTCTTCAAATTTTCTGTACCTACTGCAGGATCAGGTTTTTCCTTTGTAGGAGTGGGGTAAATAGGACCAAAACCTATATAATCTGGTTTCTGGTTTAATGCTTCTTTGGCCTGCTCTATACTATGTGTGGACAAGCCTATTTTCATGTCACCGACTAATTTCCTGGCCTCATTTATAGGCAAATCATCCTGGCCCAAGTGCAAAAAATCTGCATCAGACAAAACTGCAATATCTGGCCGGTCGTTGATGACAAAATTTGTTTCAGATCCCCGGGTGATAGAACGGAGTCTGCGTGCTAACGAAAGAAGTGATCTGTCTGTCATGTGTTTTTCCCTCAACTGTAACATTTTCACTCCCAGTCGTACACATATTTCTGCTACCCTCTCGTGTCCTAAATATGGTTTAGTCAGAATGATATATAATCCAAAATCTTGCATTCAATGAGTTATTTCTTAAGTTTAGCAATAGTAAACAATTTCTGATAATTATTCAAAATCTTAGATATTAAAGACAAAAATATCTAAAAATCTTCTTCTTGGCAAGACCATCTATGGTATGTGGGGGGAAAAATCTATTTATAATTTTTGTACTAGAAACCTGGATGTACAGACAGGTACTAAAAGTCATATTCAAAAACATTAGTACTTTATTTGTCAGAATAATAAATTTTTAATAGACTTCGTAAACGTTTGTGTAATAGGAAATTTATGTTTTTTAATATAATTCTCTGATAATCATTTGTTTATTTGCTTTAGATGTCAGGTCGAGAACAAAGTAAATAAATTGTAAAAAATAAAGATATGAGTACATTAGAGCAGTATTTTTCCCAATTCCGCAAGGGCATTATAGGTATTGATGCCCAGATACAAACACCTTATGGTAATAAAAAGATGATTTATGCCGATTGGATAGCTTCGGGGCGTTTGTACAAGCCTATTGAGGACATAATGATACACAAATTTGCGCCTATGGTTGGTAATACCCATTCAGAAACAAGCGAGACAGGAGTGACGATGACGCGAGCTTATGAGATGGCACGTGATATTATTAAGCGTCATGTTAATGCATCGGGGGATGATTATTTGATTGCGGCAGGAGCAGGGATGACGCGTGTCGTAAACAAGCTTCAACGCATTTTAGGTTTGCGCCTGCCTGACAAGAATTGTTATTACAAACGGATGACAGGGGTTCATTTGTGTAAAGAACCAGAAGATGAGAAAGATAAGCCAGTAGTTTTTGTAACCCATGTTGAACATCATTCCAATCATTTTTCGTGGAAGGAAACAATAGCTGATGTTGTTATTATACCATTTGATAATGAACTAAAGGTAGATCTAGATGCTTTTGCCAAGCTACTGGAACAGTACAAAGATCGTAAAATAAAAATTGGTGCGTTCTCTGCAGGGTCTAATGTAACAGGTTATATACCACCTATTTATGAGCTTGCTAAGATGATGCACCAGTATGATGGCCTGTGCTTTGTGGATTATGCAGCATCTGCACCTTATGTCGAAATAAATATGCACAAAGACGATGCTAATGGGGAATATTTTGATGCTATTTATTTTTCCCCTCATAAATTTCTAGGCGGGCCTGGCAGTGCAGCAGTATTAGTCTTTAACAAAAGGCTTTACGCCAATTTAGTACCTGATCATCCTGGTGGAGGTACAGTAATGTTCACAAATCCATGGAATGAGGTAGAATATCTGGAAGATGTGGAGTTGCGCGAAGATGGCGGTACACCTGCCTTCTTGCAGACCATACGCACAGCACTGGCCATCCAGCTCAAAGACAAAATGGGTGTGGAAAACATACGCCGGCGTGAGGATGAGCTAATTGACCTGGCTTTTGAAAAGCTACCTCAGATTGACGGGGTGCATATATTGGCAGATAATATTAAAGACCGTTTAGGGGTAGTTTCTTTTTATAGCGAAAAAGTCCATCATAGTCTCATAACAAAGCTTTTGAATGACCGTTATGGAATACAGGTTAGGGGAGGTTGTTCCTGTGCAGGTCCTTATGGCCATTTTTTGCTCAAGCTCAATAAGAACGCATCGGACAGGTTAAAGCAACTGCTCAAAAGTGGCGATGCTACAGAGAAACCAGGTTGGGTCAGAATATCACTTCATCCAACTATGACCAATGATGAGCTGGAATATGTTATCA
>JALWNS010000151.1 GCA_027083655.1 Bacteroidales bacterium
TGTCTTTTACATATATTTGTGTTATAAAATCCCGCCAAAACTTGCTTTGGTTTACATATTTAGCAACTGCAAAGATGCTAAAAATTGCTGAATTTTTTTCTTTATCCAAAGATTGTAGATTAATTTTTTGACTAACAGGTAGTTTGAAGCTATGGTTTATATTGCCATTAGCCACCAGAATGTAAGGCGAATACCCTGTTTTTGCGCTCATTATATTACCTTTTGTATCCAAAAAAAACTCACCCTCTTTTGTGATAATTTTGACAATTGGTACTGCTTGTTTTATTTTTATCTCCAATTTTCCAGGCGAATGTGAGATTTTTACATCCGTGATATAAGGATTATTTTCAAGTATTTGTGCAATTTTTAGCTCATTTATTTTTTTAAATGGCTCACCTATAATCTTTCCCTGGTAGTGTTCGAGAATATAATTTTTTACTTGTTCTTCTGTAACAAAGCGGATATTAGGGTTTTCAATGTCGATTTTGATGTTTACACACTTTTGGTTGTAATACTTTGTTCTTCCCACCATTAAAAAAATGATGGAAAGCAATAAGATTAGCCATAAACCTATTTTTTTGTACTTCTTTTTCATGCTTTGTTTAATTTTCTTATTAATGGATCGATTATCTTGTTAATATCTCCTGCCCCAACAATAAGCAATACCTGGAAATCATCCTGGCTAAGATAGCCAGTTAGTTCGTTTAATGGTATATACCTTTTATTTTTGCTTTTCATCTTGTCGAGTATAGTATAAGGTGTAACATTAGCAATAGGTTTTTCACGTGCTGGATAAATATCTGTTATTATTTGTTCGTCGAAAAGGTCAAGTGCTTTTGCAAAATCCCATGCAAAGTCCCTCGTCCGGGAGAAAAGATGTGGTTGAAAAACAATTGTTATTTTTTTATCTGGATAAAATTCCCGTATGCTATTGTACAAAGCTTTTATTTCACTAGGATGGTGTGCATAGTCATCATAAATACATCTGTCATTGGAACAATACCTCAAATCAAAACGTCGCTCTGTTCCCAGGTAAGTCTGGATTTGTCTGGCTATAACAACCGGATCGGCACCAGCTAGGTATGTAGCTGCGGCGGCAGCTACTGTGTTTTCTATATATGCATGCCCTGGAAATAATATGTATGTGTCTATTGCATAGTTTTTTAATTGCAGTGTAAAAAATTGTTTTTGTTCTTTTAGTTTTATGTCAGTAGCAAAGAAATGTGAATTTGAAGATGTACCGTAATAATATTTCGATATATTATCAGGTATGGTTAAAGATATTTTTTCATTCAAAATAACAGATGAGTATGGCTTTGCCCCTTTGATGAATTCTTCGAAAGTAGCTCTAATATCTTCATAACCATTGTAAATATCCAAATGGTCAGCTTCTACAGAGGTGATTACTGTGATGTCTGGGTGCAGTTGTAAGAAACTCCTGTCGTATTCATCCGCTTCGACAACGACAAATCCATTTTCAGGCGGTATGTCTGGTATGATTAAGTTGGACTTATAATTTTTTACTACACCGCCTACGAAGCCTGCCTTTAGAAGTCCAGCTCCATAGAGGATATGCGATACTAATGCAGTGGTAGAAGTTTTGCCGTGTGTACCTGCTATAGCGATGAGGGGGTGCTGGTTAGCTATTTTTCCTAGGAGCTCTGCCCGTTTAATGATTCGAAACCCATGGGACTGGAAATAATTAAGTAGTTCTCCAGATTTAATAGCTGGGGTAAGTATAACCAGGGTATTATCTGGGGCTAGATGACTAGGTATGAGCTGCGGATTATCCTCATAAAAGATTTGTATACCACTATTCTCCAAGTTCCTTGTTAAGCCACTAGCTACAGCATCAAAGCCCAGGACATTATTGCCCATAAGTTTGAGAAAACGGGCTAAGGCACTCATTCCAATGCCACCTATGCCCAGAAAAAAGTAATATTTGACCTTATTTTCCCCCATAGCTCCCCCTTCTTAGTTGCTAAGTTAAAGAAATTTTAAATGTAAAGCAAACTTTACTAAAGTCAAATTTTAAAAAAATTAACAAATTAGTAATCCCTATTAGTTGCAATTGCAAGTATAATTTTAGCTATGTCTTTTGCAGCATGCGGCTTTGCAAATTTTCGTATATTTTGTTTTAATTTTTCAGTTTTTTCATCATCAAGTAAAAGATTTATAGCTGTAGGAATAAGTTTTTCAGGGGCTTCGTTGTCTTTTATCATCAAAGCAGCCTTTTTTTCAACCAGGGCCTGTGCATTTTTAGTCTGGTGGTCTTCTGCTACATTAGGAGAAGGTACAAAAATTACGGCTTTGCCCATTATACTAAGCTCGGATATTGTTATAGCTCCTGCCCGTGCTATTACCACATCGGCTGCTGCATAGGCATAAGGCATTTTGTCTATAAAGGGCAAAATTTTAAGCCATGGTTCTGGCTTTACCAGTGTGGAGATTTCGTCGTAATAATATTTGCCAGTCTGCCAGATGACATTAATCTGTGTTTCCCGTAGTTTATCAAGGTGGTTGAGAATAGCATTATTAAGCTGGCGTGCTCCAAGGCTCCCTCCTGTTATTAATAAAGTTTTTTTCTGTATATCCAGGCCAAAGTGTCCCAGAGCCTCCTCCCGGTTGATATTTATATCTGCTATACTTTCCATCACGGGATTGCCAGTTATAACAACTTTATCTGCAGGGAGGTATTTTTTTACTTCTTCGTAAGCGGCACATATTTTAAGCGCATGTTTACTAAAGATCCTGTTTGTTATGCCAGGAAAAGAGTTTTGTTCTTGCAGAACAATAGGTATCGACTTACGCGAGGCTATATGTAATGCTGGGGCGCTGGCATAGCCGCCTACTCCTACGACAACATCTGGTGAGAATTGTTTGAATATCCGTCTGGTCTGGTTAATAGACTTGAATAACAGGTATATAGTCTTAGCGTTCTGGAGGCTAAGTCCACGTTTTAGCCCTTTGACAGGAAGTCCGATAATTTTATATCCTGCTTCTGGAACTTTTTGCATTTCCAGTCTATCCTGGGCTCCAATGAATAAAATTTCGGCTTGTGGCTCTAATTTTTTAATTGCATTTGCGATTGCTATAGCAGGGAATACGTGTCCACCTGTACCTCCTCCTGCTATTATTATTTTGGGTTGTTGTTCCATGGCAAAAAGTTAATTTGTTAAGTTAAGTTGTGGTCAATTATTATATTATCCAGATTATCATTTATGTCCGGATTAGTTATAGTATCTGCAGCTTGTTGTTGTGTAGGTCTATTGTCCCTATCTTGCAGGGCGTATTTATTTGCAGCCAGAATAAGTCCCAAAATTGCCGAATTAACCCAGAGCGAAGTGCCGCCCAGACTGATAAACGGTAAAGGTTGGCCTGTTTCAGGGAGCCAACCAATGTTTACTAGAATATGAATAAATGCCTGTAAAGTGATCATGATACCAAATCCCATGACCATAAGCATATTGAATGGTTTTTTCTGTCTGAAAGCAATTTTAGCTATTATTAGAAATAAAAAGAAATAGGCAAATGGAATAGCAAGGGCAACAAGGCCCATTTCTTCTCCTATTATTGCATAAATATAATCAGTGTACGCCAGGGGTATAATATATTTGAAGTCACTACTTCCAGGAGAAAATTTAAACAGGTTAGTTTTGGCAATTGCAACGCGTGTTTGAAGCCCCTGGTCTGTTATATCATACGAGCCTGTAATGAATTTTTCGATACGAGAATGCCATGTTTCACTTCTTTTTATGTTAGAAGGCCGTAGCATAATAACCATAAAGCCAAAGACAATTACAATAGAGGCACCAATGATTATTTTGTTGGTAAGCTCTTTTGGGATTTTTGCCAGCCACAGCATAAAGAAAACTACTCCAGATATCAAGCCTGCCGTAGATAAATTGTGACGTGCAATGAGAAGGATAATCAGACCTACTAAACCTAGAGCTGTTAGTATTTGCTTGTTTCTGGTTTCTTCGTCTGGATATTTATCAGTTAAAATCCTGGCAAGATAAATGACTATAGCTATTTTGGCAAGTTCATAAGCATTGATACTTAGTCTAATAATAGGTATAACCAGGGTACGTTTTGCCTCATTCGTTTCTTTACCAAAGATAGCTGTTATTACTGTTAAAGCTAGGGCACCAATGATCCAGAAAGCCGCAGTCCTGTAGAAGAATGCAATACTTTTCTTCCCCCATAATAAAAAGAAAAATATGATCAAAAAGCCTCCAAGAGAAATTATCATGTGTTTGACCAAAGTAGGCATACCGCTAGTATTTCTCAAGTCGAGCTCTACGGACGAAGAGGCAATAGCAAGAAATGATACAAATATAAATGCTAGATACATAATGAGTATCCATGCAGTGAGACCAAGCTTCTTAGGCATTTATTTGATTTTTTAGGTTAAAAACTGCTTGCTTGAACTTATTACCTCTATGGACATAGTTATCAAAGAGGTCAAAACTAGCACATGCAGGGGAAAGGAGTACAACATAATTCTCCTTTGCCAGAGAGTATGCTTTATGGACTGCTTCGTCGATTGAGCTTGTTTCATAAACGGGGACCAGCTGTTCGAATGATTTTACAATCTTGGAGTTGTCTTTGCCCAGGGCAACGATTGCTTTTACTTTTTCCTTGACGAGGTCTGTAATTTGCGAATAGTCATTACCTTTGTCAATGCCCCCAAGGATAAGTATTACAGGTTGGTCCATAGCATCCAGTGCATACCATACGCTATTGACATTTGTTGCTTTCGAGTCGTTAATGAAAGTTATACCGTTTATTGTATCCACTACCTCCAGCCTATGTTCCACGCCAGGAAATGAATTTAATACCTGTATGATAAATTTTTTATCCACTCCAACGGCCATTGCTGCCAGGGCTGATGCCATTGCATTGAGTATATTATGCTTTCCGCGGAGGCTAATTTGTTGTATGCTTAGTTGTAATGAGCTGGTTTTGTTGTTAATGATTATTTTATCGTCCAATGAATAGGCATTAGCTGAAACATCATCAAGGGCAAAGGTTAGATGCTGTGATGGGATTGTGTGTTGCGAAAGATATTTTGCAATAGTTTTGTCTTCCTTCCAATATATAAAGTAATCGCTACCAGATTGGTTCTGAACAATACGGAATTTAGATCTGACATAATTATCAAAATTATAATCATACCTATCCAGGTGGTCAGGAGTAATATTCAATAAAAGTGCTATATGGGGGTTAAAATTGTAACAGTTATCTAGCTGAAAACTACTTAATTCGACAACGTAGTATTGATATTGCCTTTGCGCTATAGTGCGGGCCAGGCTGTTGCCGACGTTGCCCGTTAGGGCAACGTCGTAACCTGCAGTTTTGAGGATTTCGTATGTTAAAGTTGTAGTAGTAGTTTTTCCATTACTACCTGTGATGGCAATGAAAGTGCCGTGTGTATGACGTGAAGCAAACTCTATTTCGGATATTATGGGGATACCTTTTTCTTTTGCTTTGAGAACAATGGGTGTTGTGTCTGGGATACCGGGGCTTTTGATAATTTCTTTTGCCTGCAATATAATATCTAGAGAGTGACCTCCTTCTTCGAAATCTATCTCGTTTTTGATTAATTCTTTACGGAATTTCTGCTTGATTTGTCCAGCATCAGAGACAAAGCACTTTCTACCTATTTTCTTGGCCAATAGGGCGGCACCCACACCGCTTTCTCCTGCCCCTAATATTACCAACATGTTATCTGATTTTTAGAGTTATGACAGACAAGGCGCTCAAGAATATAGCTACGATAATGAATCGTGCGACAATCTTAGGCTCAGGGATACCTTTTTTCTGGAAATGGTGGTGTAGCGGAGACATAAGAAATATCCGCCGTCCTTCTCCGTATTTTCTTTTTGTATATTTGAAATATGAGACCTGTAGTATAACTGACAGATTTTCTGCAAGATAAATACCTGCAAAGATAGGGAGTAAAAGTTCTTTACGTACGAGTATTGAGATCATGGCAATAATACCGCCTATAGTAAGGCTACCAGTGTCACCCATAAATA
>JALWNS010000152.1 GCA_027083655.1 Bacteroidales bacterium
GCTTCCTGGTAGTAAGCTTCCAGGGAGTCTGGCAAATCCATGTGTATGACAAACCTGACATCAGGTTTGTCTATACCCATGCCAAAGGCATTAGTAGCCACAATAACACGGGTGCGGTCCTGTTTCCAGTCCTCCTGTTTCTTCTCTTTGAGCTTGTGTGATATGCCAGCATGATAAAAATCAGCACTAATGCCATAATTTTTGAGAAAATTTGCCAGCTCCTCTGTGCGACGGCGACTGCGGACATAAACGATGCCAGTGCCAGGTATCTTTTTTATTAACCTTATGAGGTCTCCGAGCTTGTCTTTGCTATTTTGGACCACATAGACCAGATTTTCGCGGACGAATGATAGACGGAAGACATTTTTTTGCTTGAACAATAATTTTTCCTGGATATCGTCCACTACTTTTGGAGTGGCGCTTGCAGTAAGGGCGAGAACAGGTACGTCCGGTATAATATTGCGTACTTCTGCAATCTTGAGGTAAGATGGCCGGAAGTCGTAGCCCCACTGCGATATACAGTGTGCTTCATCCACTGTAATTAGGCCAATAGGCATATTGGGCAGGCGGTACAAGATGTTGCGGGTGTTGAGACGTTCGGGAGAAATATATAAAAAGTTGTAATAGCCATCTACACAGCGGTTTAGCTCGAGGTCTATCTCGTCCCTGCCCATACCACTATGGATAGCGACTGCCGGAATTTTTCTTTTTTTCAAGTTCTCAACCTGATCTTTCATCAGGGCAATAAGAGGTGTGATAACTATACTCATTTGCTTGCCTTCGGGCATAGCTAGTGTTGCTACTTGAAAAATGACTGATTTGCCACCTCCTGTTGGTAGCAATCCCAGGGTATCTTTGTTTTCTTCAACAATTGATTTGATTATTTCTAGCTGTTTGGGGCGGAAGGATGTATAACCCCAAAATTTTTGGAGTATTTCGTGATATTTGTCCAATTACCGGCTTTTTTGTTATTTTAGCTTAATCTATTTATAAAATTGTAAAAACAAAACTAAACAATTATATTTTTGTCAATTGTAGTTGTCAAAAATTATACCATTTTAAGAAAAATGAACTTTTTTTCAGGGGAACATATAAAGGAAGATTTGACCGAAAGCCAATTTGAAAAACTATGTCTTGAAATTTTCAGGTTTCAGGCAAGAGAGAACCCTGTTTATTCTGAGTATATTAGATATCTAGGCGTGAATCCTGTGGCAGTGCAGGCTATTAATGAGATTCCTTTTCTCCCTATTGAGTTTTTTAAATATCACAAGGTTGTTAGTAGATATTATAAATTACCTGATAATCAGTTTGTTTTGTTTCGTAGTAGTGGTACTACTGGTATGCAGCGTAGCACACATTATATATATAATATATCGCTCTATGAAAAATCATTTTTTCTGGGCTTTAGGCTTTTTTATGGCGATCCAGAGGATTATACAATATTGGCTTTATTACCCTCGTATCTAGAGAGAAGAGATTCTTCACTTATTTATATGGTCAAGGGTCTGATACAAGCTTCGCAGCAGGAGGAGAGTGGTTTCTATTTGTATAATTATGAGGAGCTTAGAGATACGGTTTTAAGTCTGCGGGATAGGGGTAAGAAAATACTGCTCATAGGAGTGACCTTTGCTTTGTTGGAATTTGCAGAGAAATATGAGATTAATGGTGCAGACATGATTGTTATGGAGACAGGTGGCATGAAAGGGCGTAAGAAGGAGATGGTCAGGGAAGAGTTGCATGTTTTGTTGCAGCAGGCTTTTGGTGTGGACAGTATTCATTCGGAGTATGGCATGACCGAGCTTTTGTCCCAAGCCTATTCCAGGGGCAAAGGTATATTTCACACGCCACCATGGATGCGTGTTCTGGTGCGCGATCTGAACGATCCTTTTACATACGTAGAACGGGGGCGTAGTGGTGGTATTAATGTAATTGACCTTGCAAATGTTTATTCATGTGCTTTTATAGAGACCAAGGACATTGGCAGAGTAAACAAAGATGGTAGTTTTACAGTACTTGGTCGTTTCGATAATTCAGATCTTAGAGGATGCAATTTTCTTGTTGTTTAAAAAAAATAAAAAATATGGGAAAATGAAAAGAGTAGTTTATCTGTTTATAGGCTTATCGCTTTTGTTGTTGTCTAGCTGTAGTTTGTTTATCAAACCCGAAATTAATGAGGAACCGGCAGATTTGGGCGATCTTTTGTCTAGTGCCGAGCTTACTTTAGCAAAATCTCTGGGAGGATATGATGTAGCTATGACAACAGCCATGTGGATACAGCAAATTCAAGGTGTTTCAGGAGATCCCCTGTATCGTTATAACTACCTTTACCTGTCTGAAGATGTAAATAATCTTTGGTCGGACTTATATGTAGGTGTTATGAAAAATTGTGACAGTATTATAAAACTTTCTGAGGAGCGTCAGGCTTACTTTTACAAGGGAGTAGCTAAGATTTTATATGCCTTAGCTTTGGGTAATACAACAGATCTCTTTGGAGATGTGCCATATAGCCAAGCTTTTAAGGAGCAATACCCGGTGTATGATCCGCAACAGCAAGTTTATCAAGGAATTTTCCAGATGTTAGACGAAGGTATTGCAATTTTACAAGCCGGTGATCCTGGAAAAGAGGAGCTTAAAGGAGATATTGTTTATAATTGGGATGTGAATAAATGGATAAAGGCGGCTTATACGCTAAAAGCCCGTTATATGATGCATCTGGTAAAGGTAGAAAATGTCGATTATAATGAAGTGCTCGATTATTTGAATCAAGGCTTGCAGTCTTTGGACGATGATATGAAGCTAATTTTTTATCAACAAAATGTAGTGCCTCCAATATATGATTATTTGCATAAAAATACTGGCGTGGGTAATAATGTTAAGTTTCAGAATTTATTAGTGCAATATAATGATCCACGCGTTACTGCATTAGGATATGATGGTTTCTGGGCTAGACAGGATGCGTATTTCCCGTATGTACAATATACCGAAGCCCAATTTCTAAAAAGTGAGGCTTACTGGAGGCTGGGAGATAGTTTAAGGGCTAAAGAAGAATTAAAAAAAGCAGTACAGGCTTCAATGCAGAAATATTATATTTATGATGACACCTGGTATGAGAATTATTGCAATTATGTAGATAGCCTTGTATATGATACTTTGCTTTATGAGATTGCAGTACAGAAATATATAGATGGGCTTTACCATCCCGAGGCCTTTGCAGATTGGCGTAGATTGGGCTACCCTGTTTTAGAACCAGTTGTAGGGGATAATGTAGCCCGCCGTTTCCCTTATTCAAAGGTCGAATTAGATTATAATGACAACACACCGCAAGATGTAAATGTTTTTACTCCAGTTTGGTGGGATGTAGTCGATACAGTGAAAATGTATTAATACTTTTAAGATTTTTTTAAATTTAACATTCTTAAAGCAGTATTAATCAGAAGAAAAACGGCTAGTAAAGGGACTTTTTGAAAAAAAAGTTTTGAGAAAATTTTGAATAAAATTTTAAATTTATATAAATTAGTCAAAGCTTTGTATAAGCTCAGAAACTTATTTAAAACCTAAAAATTAAGGATTTATGAGAAAGCTAATGTTATTGGTTGCATTCCTTGGTTTCCTTGGGATGCAAGCATTTGCTCAAAAGACTATTACAGGTACCGTTACGAGCGCCGAGGACGGTAGCGCTCTACCAGGGGTATCTGTAGTAGTTAAAGGGACCACAATCGGTACTATTACCGATGTAGATGGTAAGTATACATTAAGTGGTGTACCAGAGGATGCTACAACACTTGTTTTCAGCTTCGTAGGTTATAAGACAGTTGAGGTGCCTATTACAGGCGAGGTTATCAACGTTCAGATGCATCCAGAAGCTGTACAAGTAGAAGAAGTTGTTGTAACAGCTCTTGGTATTAGCCGCGAGAAAAAAGCTCTTGGTTATGCCGTACAGGACGTTAAGGCTGATGATATAGAACAGAATACTACTGAAAACGTTGTAGACGCTCTTGCTGGCCGTGTAGCTGGTGTTACAGTTAACCGTTCTTCTGGTTCAGCAGGTGCAGGTACTTACATTGAGATTCGTGGTGCTTCTTCTATTACTGGAAACAACCAGCCATTGTTTGTAGTTGACGGTGTACCAATTGACAACTCAGGTGGTTATAGTGGTGTTGCTGGTGTTGATGAGGCAAACCGTGCTATTGACCTTAACCCTGATGACATTGCTTCTATAACAGTCCTTAAAGGTGGTGCTGCGACAGCTCTTTATGGTCTGCGTGCTGCTAACGGTGTTATCATTATTACAACTAAAAAAGGTAGAAACACTGGCAATAGAATTAACGTAGAGATTAACTCACGCGTTACTATTTCCCAGCCTAACAAGCTTCCTCCTCTCCAGAAGAAGTATGTTCAGGGTTCTTATGCTTATTCAGGAATTTTGAATTACTTTGGTATTCCAACTTCTCCTTGGACAGAGGCTGACTGGAATTACTATCACGCAGTATCCTGGGGTCCTGCAGTTGACTCTCTGAGCTACACTACAGATCCTAACTTCGTGCCTGGTCTTAATGACTATGGTTTCGGAGGTTTGACAACTATGGAAGACTGGATCAAGTACTGGGATCCAAATGGACGTATGGTATGGTATAACGACTCATTGGCTAATGGTAATCCAATCCAGGTTTATGACCCATACGAAATCTTCCGTACAGGTCTGAATATTAAAAACACATTCAGCCTCTCAGCAGGTAATGACTATAGCAACTACTACTTCTCAGCTTCTAACGAGAGTGACCAGGGTGTTGCTCCTAATAACTACTTCAAGAAGACAACCCTGAAATTTTCTGCAAATTATAAGATTGGAAAGAAATTTAACACAGGTTTCGATATCACTTATGCTAATACAGGTGGTAACCGTCTGCAGAAAGGTTCTAACCTCTCTGGTTTGATGCTTGGTCTGCTGCGTACACCAGCAAACTTCCACAACGACTATGGTTATGAGTTTGCGCCAGGTACAGTAATGCATTATGCAGATGGTAGTGTACGTGATGTAAGTGGCGAGCAGCGTACTTTCCGTGGTATAAGCCGTGGTTATGACAACCCATACTGGATTGTTAACAATATTTACTATAAAGACAATGTAAACCGTGTTCTTGGTAATGTACACTTTGATTGGAGCCCACTTAGTTGGATGACAGTTACATGGCGTGTTGGTGGTGATATGTGGACTAAGTATGTTGACTACTTCTTCAAGCCACATTCTAACGAACAGCAGACAGGTTATAAAGAGCGTAGTTTCTCTGAGCTTCAAGACATCAACTCAGATCTTATTGTTCGTATGAACAAGCGCTTCGGAGATCTGGAAATAAGTGGTATGCTAGGTAATAACCTCTACCAGCGTAAATCAGTAAGTGCAGCAGGATACGGTAGTGATTTAGCAATGCCAAGCTTTGACAATATAACAAGTTCATTAAATCCAAAAGGCACAGAAGGAACATACATGAAGCGCACGGCTGCTTTCTATGGTAGTTTTAGTTTGGTATATAAGAACATGCTCTACTTCGAAGCAACTGGACGTAATGAATGGTCAACAACAATGCCATTCGTAAACGGTAAGCCAAGAGGATTCTTCTATCCTTCAGTAAGTTTAGGCTTTGTATTCTCAGAGCTTCTGCCTAAGAACAATATCTTGACATTCGGTAAGCTGCGTGCTTCTTATGCTAAGATCGCTAATGATGCTACTGCTTATGCAACACTCAATTATCTGTCACTTGCTTCAGCTGGTGATGGATGGACAAATGGAGTTTCATTCCCATTTATGAATTATGGTGGTTTTAGCCATGTTTATGGTTCATTAGGAAATCCAGATATTAGACCTGAGAACCAGACAACAAGTGAGATTGGTATTGAAATGCACTTTTTAGGAGACAGATTGTACTTCGATGCTTCTTACTTCTACAACAAGAACACCGACCTGTTGTTGTATGTACCAGTTGCTCCATCTACCGGTTACAATACCATGTACATGAACGCAGCTTCTATG
>JALWNS010000153.1:0-2353 GCA_027083655.1 Bacteroidales bacterium
TTTACTTACCCCTTAATTTTAATAGAATTATCACAGCTTTTGGAGTAAGGAGTAGAGTGTTAATAGTGTGTTTAAAGTGTAATTATTTGTTTTTGAATGTGATCGGTGTTAGTAGGAAAGGCTAAAGAAATTCTTAAACGGTATTTTGCAAACGATTGCGTAAACTTTTATTACAAATTTTTATCAAAGTTATAAAAATTTGTTTTAATTTTAGTAGTTATAAAACTTTAAAACTTTGTAGCAATGAAGTTAAAAAATAGTGTACGTTTTCTTCCGGTTGTTATTTTAAGTGTTTTGTTGTTTGCCTCATGCCAGAAGCAGGATAATCTTTCTTTCCAGGACGGGCAGGAGTCAACAGGTCAAACTACAATTGTCCAGGCCAAAGATGTTCCTTTGCGTTATGGTGTACTTATGCAAGCTTTCTATTGGGACGTCCCTGATGGTGGAGTATGGTGGAACACAATAGCCTCAAAGATACCAGAATGGAGTTCTATTGGCATTAATGCTATATGGTTGCCTCCAGCACAAAAGTGTCAAAATGGACCATATTCTATGGGTTATGATCCTTATGACTATTTTGATTTGGGCGAATATGACCAGATGGGCTCTGTGGAGACAAGATTTGGTTCAAAGTCAGAACTTGTTGCGCTAATCAATAAAGCACACCAATACGGGCTTCAAGTTTTTGCAGATATTGTAATTAACCATAATAGTGGTGGACAGAGTGAATATAATCCTTTTACAGGTACATATACATGGACTAAATTCCAGCCAAAGTCTGGTAAATTTTACCGTTCTTATTATGATTTCCACCCAAATGATTATCATAGTGCTGACAGGGGAAGTTTTGGAGGTTATCCCGACCTGTGCCATGACAAGGCTTATGTACAGGATTGGCTATGGCGTAGCGATAATTCTGTAGCCAAGTATTACAAATATACAATTGGATTTGATGGATGGCGATTTGATTATGTAAAAGGATACGAGCCATGGGTTGTTAGGGAATGGGTGAACGCAGTAGGTGGTTTTGCAGTTGGTGAATACTGGGATAGTAATGTGGATGCCTTGGAATGGTGGGTGAATGAAGCTAATGCCAGTGCATTTGATTTTGCTTGCTATTATGCTATGAATGATGCCTTTGATGGCAATGATCTGACGCAACTTAACAGGGATATGCTCTGGAAAAGAAATCCTATGAGAGCTGTGACTTTTGTTACAAATCATGACACAGACGAGATATGGAACAAACTATTAGCTTATGCTTATATTATGACTGCAGAAGGATATCCTTGTGTGTTCTATCGTGATTACGAAGAATGGTTACCAAAGGATAAACTTATTAACCTGATATGGATACACAACAATTTAGCTTCCGGGACAACAACGGTTTTATATGTGGACAAGGACGAGTATGTTGCCCGCCGTAATGGTTATAATGGGCCCGGGCTTGTCGTGTATATTAACAATTCAGACAACTGGCTAGAGCGTTGGGTTCAGACTAATTGGTCAAATACCCAAATACATGATTATACTGGTAATTCTAACTGGGAACCATATACACAGGGCGATGGCTGGGTCAAAATTCAGGTACCTCCTAAGAGTTATACTATCTGGAGCGTAAAAAACCTGTAGTCATATTAACAAGCAAAGAGAAAGAACATACAAAAAAAGGAACGCCCTTTAGGGCGTTCCTTTTTTATTGTAAAAAACGGCTAAAAGGTTATTTTGCAAAGCTAACAGATCTTTTCTCCCGGATCACAGTAACTTTTATTTGTCCAGGGTATGTTAGCTCTTTCTCAATTCTCTTAGCAATCTCGTATGAAAGTACTTCCAGATCAGAGTCTGCCACCATGTCGCTACCTACTATGACGCGGAGCTCACGACCTGCCTGTATAGCATAGCTCTTTGTCACACCCTTGAATGAAAGTGCTATACGTTCGAGGTCTTCGAGACGTTTGATATAACTTTCATATATTTCGCGCCTGGCACCAGGACGTGCGCCAGAGATAGCGTCTGCTACCTGGACGGTAGGTGGTATCATACTAGTCATTTCAACTTCATTGTGGTGTGCTCCGATAGCATTGGCTACTTCTTCTTTTTCTCCATATTTCTGGGCTATCTTCATACCGTAGATAGCGTGTGGCAAATCAGTGTCTTCCTCCGGCACCTTGCCAATGTCGTGTAATAGACCAGCGCGTTTTGCAAGTTTAGGGTTAAGTCCTAGCTCAGAAGCAAGCAAAGCCGCCAGTTTAGCCGTCTCGATAGAGTGCTGTAGCAAGTTTTGTCCGTAAGATGATCTATACTTCATCTTGCCAATAATCTTCATAAGGTTAGGATGCATACCATGTCTCCC
>JALWNS010000153.1:2363-5992 GCA_027083655.1 Bacteroidales bacterium
ATGCAGACGCGCTTGCCAATTTCGAAAATTTCTTCCTCGAGCTGTTGCTTTGTTTTGTTAACGATTTCTTCGATACGTGCTGGGTGAATTCTGCCATCAGCTACCAGTTGCTGTAAAGATAATCTTGCTATCTCGCGGCGGAATGGATCAAAGCTTGACAGCACAATAGCTTCGGGTGTATCGTCAACAATAATTTCTACACCAGTAAGAGCCTCAAGCGTCCTAATATTACGTCCTTCACGGCCAATGATACGGCCTTTGATCTCGTCGCTCTCAATGTGGAATACAGTTATAGAGTTATTGGCTGCTACTTCGCTACCGACACGCTGGATAGCCTTTATGACAATGTTTCTAGCCTGCTCTTTGGCGTTAAGCTTGGCGTCTTCTACTATCTGGGCTATATATGTCATTGCGTCGGCACGTGCCTCTTCTTTGAGCGACTCGATCAACTGTTGCTTAGCTTCGTCTTTGGACATGCCTGCTATTGTCTCGAGCTTCTCAACCTGCTGTTTGTAGATTTCTTCCAGCTCTTGCCTCTTTTGTTCGACAATGTCGATTTGTTTTGTGAGGTTTTCTTTGAGTGCTGCAAGCTCTTTTTTCTTGAGCTCAAACTGCATTAATTTTTTCTGGAATTCTTCTTTTTTCTGGTTGAGTGTGTTTTCGAATTGAAGTAATTTCTGTTCTTTCTGATTTAGTTTCTCAGTGTCTTGTTTGACTTTTTTATCCAGCTCGGCTTTGAGCTCTAGATACTTTTGTTTAGCCTCAAGAAGCTTGTTTTTCTTGATAATTTCTGCTTTTTCTTGAGCATCCTGGATAATCTGGTCTGCTTTCTTGTTAAGTATATTTATTTTGGCAAAATAGCCGATGGCTAGTCCAATACCAGCACCAACTATTAATGCGACAATTACTAATAATGCGTTCATTTTTCTCTGATTTTTAGGTTAATATATAGAGTGACAGGGTCACCAACACAGTCTTTGAACAGAACGTGAAAATAAAAAGAGCCCGCATATATCGGCACGGAGAACCCCGCTCTAACATGTCTAGGGCTGCCGTTTTAGGTCGGGCTTTCCACTCAAGGTGGACCTGCCCTTGCTAAAACGAGACATACCCTAATGAGAATAGTGTTGAGTTTCCGGCCCCGAATATGCGGGCTCAAAATCTTTGAGCCTTGGTTTTATGGTGTTTCCAAGAACTCGTCCAAGTCGAGATTTATATCTTCGAGCTTGCTAAGAATACTTTGCAGAGCCTTGGTGTTCTTGACTTTGCCAATAGCGAATTGCAGTATAATTGCCCTAAGAAGTTGATCCTGGTCAAATTTGTACCTTTGCAGAAAAGTCTCATAGATTTTGTTGATCTCTTTTTCTGCAATGCGATAAAGCTCCTCGTCTCTCCTGGGTATCTTAGGCTTAAAAGCCTGCCCTGCTATGTTGAGCGTTATTGTGAATTTTTCGTCAGGGTTCATAGTTACTGCAATTCGTTAGTTGATAAAATTTTTATGGCTTTGTCAATTTCTCGTATAATTTGATTTAGTTTTATTTTGGCCGAATGTTTTATCTCTTGCAGGTCCTCCGTGTCTGCAGTTTTTCTATCACCAATTAAAAGAGCGTTGCTAATTTTGAGATTTTCAATTTTTTTCTTTAATTCTTCTATTTCTTTGTCTTTTTGGTTTATAGTTTTTAGTAATTCTTGTTTCTCTTCAAAAAGTTCTTTATTCTCTGCTTGCAGCCGAATATAGTTCTGCTTAAGCTTTTCAATCTTTTCTACAAGATGGTCGAAACCTGTATTTATTTTCTCGTCAATCGTCATTAACTAATAAGCCTATTTTTCTTTATTACAAAATTAGGATAATACTTTTTCTTGTGCAAGTAAAATTTTGTTTTTTTTAAGCTACAATAGGTCAGTGGATTAGCCCCGATTACTTATTTTAATACTTAAAAGCGCTACCACTCAAAAATTCCCTTAAAATCGAAGTTGGTGGTATCTCTCTTTCCTCCTTGCCAATTGGCTCAAAATATGAAAGGAATTTTAGCAAGCGTCTAGCCTCCGAATATTCGTATGCCGTCTCGGGTATCTCTTTGAGCAACGGCTCCAAATGCTTCTTCAATACACTAAATTCATACAAAAGGGCAGAGTTGAACATCACATCAGCTTCTTCTTGGTATGGGAAAATGTATTTCTCCTCGCCCCGGCGGACACTTGGCCAACGCTGTAATGTTTCAACAAGCGAATAACCTCTGTATTGGTAATCACGTATCATTCTTCGCAAAAGCCTGTTGTCGGTCGTAGGAATGCGGTTGTGATAGTCGATTCCTATTTGTGTCAGGGCAGAGACATAGATCTTGAATTTATATTTGTCCTCGATGCCCTTTGAGAGCAGAGGATTAAGTCCATGTATGCCTTCGATAATGATGATACCACGGTCTGATAGCTGAGCCATTTCACCGTTGTAAAACCTTTGGCCTTTCTGGAAGTCAAACTTGGGTAGCTCAACCTTTTTGCCGGCTATCAGATCATTCATGACTTTGGTGAACAGGTTGATGTCTAATGCCAAAACATTTTCAAAGTCGTAATTACCATTTTCGTCACGAGGAGTGTCTTCGCGGTTGACAAAGAAGTTATCCAATGAGATTGGTACGGGGTCATAACCGAGGACCTTGAGCTGGATTGCCAGGCGTTTGGAAAAAGTAGTTTTTCCAGAGGACGACGGTCCTGCAATGAGCACTACGCGCACATTGCCACGCCTGGCAATCATATCTGCTATTTCTGCGACCTTTTTCTCATGCAAAGCCTCGGATACTTTGATCAAATCGCTAGCATGTCCCTGTTTTATTTTTTCGTTAATACTACCGATTGTAGAGACACCAAGTATTTCGACCCATTTTTTGTATTCGCGGAATATTTCAAAGAGCTTAGGTTGTTCGACAATTGGTCCAAGCTCATCAGGGTTTTTCATAGTAGGAAAGCGCAATAACATACCATCATAGTATGGTATCAGGTCAAAGACCTTCAGGTAGCCTGTAGATGGTACCAGGTATCCGTAAAAATAATCTATCTGGTTGTCCAACTTATAAACAGATGTAAAAAGGGTAGGGCGTGTGCGGAAAAGCTTGGCCTTTTCGTTGAGTTTGTATTCTTCAAAGATTTTTATGGCTTGTTGTGTGGGTATTTCTTCGCGGTAGAATGGAAGGTCGGCCTTTATTATTTCACGCATCCGCTCGGCTATGTCCAGCACTTCCTCTGGTTTAAGTTTTTTGTTGTCTGGTTTGTCGATTTCACAGTAAAAGCCTTGAGATATAGAGTGTTCTATTTTTAGACGAGATCCGGGCAGGAGGTCCCTTACAGCTTTCATGAGCACGAATGAAAGAGAGCGCTGATACATGCGGTAGCCGTCGATATTTGTAATGTCAATAAATTCTACGAATTTAGGTCTATATACCTTATAAGATAGCTCTGTAAGCTTGTTATTAACCCTGGCTCCCAGAATGGGATAATCAAGCTTTATTTTCATGTCACGGGCTATTTCTATAAGCGATGTGCCCAGGGGATATTCTTTGGTAAGGTTATTATTTAGGCAGTAGATTTTTACTTTGTCCATAGTTTCTTCTTTTTAAAGTGTAGTGTTAAGA
>JALWNS010000154.1 GCA_027083655.1 Bacteroidales bacterium
TCTTTATACTAACCAATGATAAAAAAATATCACCACAAACTCGCCCCTGTATACACACAAAATTTAATACTACCCAAATTTATCGCAAATTCATAGAATTTCGCATTATATGAGCATTTTTAAACACAACACAAAATTCTTAAGAATATAAAGAAAATATTGGGATAAATTTAGATACGCTTTCCATTTCTATGCTATATTTCTTTTATTTGTCATGTAATTTATAAACCCAAACGGACATTATGAACGAGAAAGAAATTATCAATACTTTCTTGCACTATGGCGTAAGCAGGTCAATTGTGCAACGCGGTGAGAAGCTATATAGGGAAGGAGCTGTAAGGTTTGAAGGATACGATGAAGAAACAGATACCTACCACTTCAAGGTAAAAGGGACACATCTGTATGATGTTGAGATTTATAACCTGCATTCAGGTGAAATAGATACTTATTGCACTTGTCCGTATGATTGGGGTGATGTGTGCAAACACGCAGTTGCTGCGCTAGTTTATATTAAAAAGGAGCTTGTGTCGCAGGAGGGTAATATTGCAGACAAAACGCGGTCATATAGGAAGAAGAGTGATCCTGTGATTATAAAAAACTTCAGGAATTTAAATTTTAGTGATTTGAAGGATTATTTTCCGCATAATAAAGCAGGAAATAATCAATTAACTTTTGATAGTGATTACATTATTCTTGACTATATGGTGCTCCAGGATAGGGTTATCTTTACTGTGAAAAATTATAGAGGGCCTAAATATACAGTAACATGCGCCGTTGATGGTAATGATCTGATTATAAATACAGATTACCAGGGACGTGTGCATTTGAACAAATTAAAAGAAACAGAAATTTTTGTACTCTCTGTAATCTATAAGCATTTTGACGACTTTTTAACCTTGTTAGATCCTCAAAAGCTTAAACAGAAAAAGAAAAAGTTTTGTGATATATATGGGCTTGACCTAGAGGATTTTGACAAGTTTTTTGAATTAAAGTTTGATTACACTGGACTGGAATTAGTTAAACGACCTGAGGCCGAAGGACTTTTGTCTTTGACAGAAAAAAATGAATTGGAAGGAATTGTGAATAAATTATCTTTTTCGTCAAACAATGTAGAAAATCTTGTCCCCCCGAAAAGACAAAATGAGCTATACGTCGGTTTTGCCCTGTATCCAAATATAAACGAGCTAAGATATACGCCAATCTTTGGCAAAGTCAACAAAGCAAAGACTAAATTTGTCTCATCTATAGAGCAGGTAAAACAAACCACTAACTTACTGAAACTTAATATATCAAACAAACAAAGGGACATCATTGACCTGATAAATTTATACTATGAAAATTTTGAAAGTTTAGTTCCTTTTGAACATCTTTTCTCCATCTCTACATCTATTTTCAAAGAATTGACCAAGCAGCCTCTTGTCTATTTTTATGAAGGCAATGTACGCTATAGCTCTAAGCTAACCAAAAGCAAGCTTTTTCCTGCAAAGCTATCACCTGCACCTGCCAAAGCACTGTTGAAAGTAGATCGAGATGACAAGTTCGTTTATCTTAAAGTCTATTTTAGAATAGAAGACAAGCTCGTATCCATTGATGAAATTGACATGGAAAGGTCTGGTAAGAATATAATTTTTTATAACAATGTGTTTTATCATCTCTCAAGTCCAAGGGATGCTTATTTAATAGACAACATTAGGACAAGTTACAAGGTAGCCAGGGAACACAAACATATTCTTTACGAGAAAGTTATACAGCACCTTGCACGTGATTATGAGGTAATTATTGACGAAGAGGTTTTTCAGATTGAGACTGTAAATATGGATTACAAGAAAAAACAAATTTACTTAAGCGAAAAAGATGAATATATTATTTTTAAATTGCAGGTTGTTTATGATAACGATATTGAAATGCCTCTATTAACCGAAGGTGATTACATGGTTTATGATTATGACAGGGATATTATAACGAGATTTACGCGAAACAAAGAGCTAGAGGAAGACTTCCTTGAAGAAATTAGCCGCCTCCACCCTGAATTTGAAAAACAAAAGCACCAAAGATTTTTTTACCTACATTATCAAGATTTTACTAAAGATATGTGGTTTTATAATTTTTTTGAATATACCAGAAACCATCATATTGAATTGTATGGTACAAAGGACCTTAAAAGGTTCAATTACTCACCATATCAAGCCCAGATCACAACGTCCATCAAGTCAGATATTGACTGGTTTGATCTAGAAGTTAATATTAGTTTCGGTGAAAACACTGTAAGCCTCAAAGACATACGTACTGCAGTTATAAACAAAAACCGTTATATTCAATTAGACGACGGTTCTGTAGGAATTTTACCAGAACAGTGGCTACATAAACTAGAAAAATATTTCCGTCATGCCTCTAAGATTGAAGGGAACCAGTTAAAAATCTCAAAGCTACGTTTTACGATAATTGATCAGTTATATGAACAAATAGATCAGACCGAAATTTTTAAAGAAATTCAAGAAAAAAAGAGACGCCTTGAAGAGCTCACTCAGGTTGAAAACGTTGAATTACCCAAAGGTATTAAAGCAAAACTACGTGATTATCAAAAAGCTGGATACAATTGGCTTTATTTCCTGCACAAAATGGGCTGGGGCGGCATTCTAGCTGATGACATGGGATTGGGAAAAACCTTACAAATACTCACTTTCTTAAAGAAGGTTATAGAAGAAGATAAAACACCAAACCTTATTATTGTTCCAACTACTTTGTTGTTTAACTGGCAAAATGAGATAGAAAAATTCGTTCCCTCACTCAAAGCATTTTATCTCTATGGCAAAGACAGGCAGCGCAGCTATGATGAATTTGATAAATACAATATTATATTCACTACTTATGGAACTCTACTACAGGATATCAACTGGTTAAAAGATTATCAATTTAATTACGTTATTCTTGATGAATCCCAGGCTATTAAAAATCCAGCTTCTAGACGTTTTAAAGCTGTTAGTTTACTCAAGGCCAAAAACCGTATTGCCCTGACTGGTACTCCTATAGAGAATAGCGTATTTGATCTGTATTCACAGATGAGCTTTGTTAATCCTGGATTTTTTGGCACTATTGAGCACTTCCGTCAAAACTACGCTAATCCTATTGACAGGGAGGGTAATGAGGCAGTAGCCAGGGAGTTGCAGAAGATTGTTAGTCCATTTATTTTACGCCGTACTAAAGAGCAGGTTGCACCAGAGCTACCTCCTAAAACAGAAGAAGTTATTTACTGCGAGATGCCACCGGCACAAAGAAAAGTTTATGAAGCTTATAAAAATCATTATCGCCAAACACTCCTGGAAAAAATAGAGCAGGAAGGATTGAACAAGTCACGCTTTATGGTGCTCGAAGCCCTCACGCGACTGAGGCAAATCTGTGACTCTCCGCTTCTGCTCGACGACGAAAACATCAATGTTAAAGATTCTGCTAAGATTGACGAGATCCTTTCGCACATTACCGAGAAAACGGCAAATCACAAACTGCTAATTTTCTCGCAGTTTACCAGTATGCTGGCCCTGCTCAGGCAAGAGCTTGACCTCCAAAATATCCCATATGAATATCTGGATGGGGAAAGTAGCTCCACCCAAAGAGAAGTGTCTGTTAGGCGTTTCCAGAATGATCCTGACTTGCGTGTCTTTCTTATAAGCCTCAAAGCAGGAGGTACAGGACTCAACCTGACTGCGGCAGACTATGTCTTTATCCTAGACCCTTGGTGGAACCCTGCCGTTGAGAATCAAGCAATTGACCGTATTTACCGTATCGGACAGGATAAGAAAGTTTTTGCTTACCGCATGGTTTGCAAAGATACTGTTGAAGAAAAAATCCTTGAACTTCAGGCTAAAAAGAAAAAAATTGCTTCAGACATCATACAGACAGACGAAAACCTAATAAAGAAGCTTGATATCAACGATATTAAGCATCTGTTAGAATAAAATAATGCTTAACCAAAACACGTTGTTTAACAAATTTGACTTAAATAAGACAAAACATGAAAACCAACACTTTTTTACTAATCTTTATACTTTTATTCACAGGGTTTGCTTGTCAAAAGCAATACCCTGTTCAAACATCGGCAGAACCAGAGCTTTTATTCAAGTCAGGCTTTGAGGGTGGAGTTTATATTGACACTGTAGCCTATCCAGATAATGAAGATTACAGGTTTATACGCGGGACAGATAGCGAGACCGGCTTTAGTTGGCCTATCAGTATCCTCGGTGCCGATGGGAGCGCTTTGCACTATATAGAAGATGACAATCACCGTGCAGTAAGGTGCGAGATTCAAACCGTAATTGGACATAATGGTGATTCTACCAGGGCATTGTTTTGTATAGAGAATTATGACCTGGGTATTACCCAGTGTCCATACGAGATTTTGAACATCAAAGACGGCACTGCTGATCTGTATGTAAAATTTTGGATAAAATTAGATAGTGCGAGCTTATTCAAACCTAATATGTGGCGGGCAATTTTTGAGTATAAAACCAAAGGTTATAGGGAATACTTTAGCACAGGGTTTAGACTAATTGCTTTTATCTATACAGACGAAGATGGCATTCCTTACTGGCATTGGCAGGGAGACAAAGACCCTGGGCATCCTATCTGGGAAGTTGATAACAGAGACATACCTGTGCCTGTCAACCAATGGTTTATGACCGAATTTTATTGGCACTGGAGCAATGGCGATGACGGCCGTGCCCTATGGAAGGTTAACGGTCAAGTCATAGCAGATCACTATGGACCGACAACACGAAATTCAAAACCTGTTGACTTTATCATGCTAACACAGATCTATGGAGATGCTAACCCCAAATATCAATGGATTGATGACATTGAAATATGGAGCGGTTTGCCAGATATAGAGCAATAAGCCACGTAATAATGCATTTTTTTTCGTTAATTTAATTACCTAAAAGCAAAACCGTCACCTTATTCTCCTTTCAAAAAGCTACTACTTTGCTCCTATTATTTCCTTGAACATTAATGCGTTACGATACATATCTGTGTTATTAAAATTAATCCAGGCCTCACGGGCATCTGGGGCAAAGCTCTTGACCCGCTCAGCCATGACCTCCAACTCGTCCGGCATGTAGCTATAATGTGCGAATATACGTCCCCGCTCATCATAACGGCCGTGAAAACGGACATATAAAACACTGTCATTACCAAGCCAGACAGGATCACGCTGGTTGAGGTCAACAACATCTATCAGGTCAAAATCCTGGCATAGCTTTTCTATCCACTGCTCGCTCCAACCTCTGAGCTCTATTGCTATTTTCTTGTCTCCGCGCTCTGCTTTCTCAAAAAAATTATAGATATTCTTTAGATTCTCCTCTGTCTGGCGGAAACTACGTGCCAATTGTATCAGAATGAACTTGCTTCGAAGTATCTGTGCTTCCCTCATTGTTTGCTCCCACGACCACCAGACATCTCCGCTGTTTTTAAAATACCCAAATTCTCCCTCACGCGGTATGTTTGCCCTTCGCCAAGTATTCATAAAAGTGGGGTGTGTTATACCCTGGAAGGCTTTCAGGTTAAACACAAAGTCTTCGGGAGCTTCATCACGCCATTTTTGCAGTCGCTGGTCTGAGAGTATCTGATAAAAAGTTATCTGTACCTCGACATGCCCGAATTCTTTATAATATTTCTTTCGTCCAACAGGAAAGCCGCTACAACCAATGTGTAATTTCATATCTATTTGTTAATAAAATCAATTCAAAGATATAAAAATCCAATTATATTTTTACTTTTTCGAATGTATGATATAAATTTGTTAACCTTGAACCAGAACTAAATCATAAAGAAGATGAATAAGCTTTTTGAATGGACAAAGGAATTAGAGATTTGTGATAAGGTAGACAGCCAACATAAAAGATTAGTAGATTTAATTAATGAGCTTTATGATGCCTTTACTAAGGCAAAAGCAAATGAGGTGATTAGTGATATTCTCCAGGAGTTATACGACTACAC
>JALWNS010000155.1 GCA_027083655.1 Bacteroidales bacterium
GTTATTAGGAGCAACACCTTTTGTTACTAAAATATTTTTAGTATTGTTGCTTACAGCAATAAAACGATCGATTCCTGAAAAGAATATGTTGACCCATAGATTCTGGTAAAAACTAGAAGAATAGGTCACATCAAGACCATGAATAATACATGTGTAATGTAGATCTTTTCTGATTTTTTTAAGTACCCATGGAATTACTGCTAAAACTCCATCTCCAAGTAATACTGATGTTTGTTTTTTAACAAATAATAATTTTAATAGACACCAGATTAAAAAAAAAGGAAGTGCTTTTTTTCCAAAAGTATTTATTGTCTTACTTACTTTATTTGTACTATGTTTTAACAGATTTTCATAGATAGCCTTATTTTGGTTTTCTATTCCACCAATTATAGGAGGGTAAGCGCGTGAAATAAAATGAATTTCGTAACTATTTTTCATGCGATTGTTCGATTTTAAAGTACAAAGTAGGATCTGTATAATCTTTCTATTTGAAAAACTAGAAGAGGGTTTGAAAGTCAAGATGCTCTCTAGATTTATTGTCAATTAATAATCGCTCTATTATGTTATAAATATCATCATCTTCTTCTAAATTAAATTTAAGTTTGTTCTATTAAAGTAATATTTATACTACTTATTATAGGAATTATTTTTTGTTGGTCTTATGGTATCTGAATCTATATTTTTATAATGTAAAGATGAAATTTGTTCAGAAATAATACCCATCATAAACATAAATAATGACGACATAAATAAAAGTGCACTCATATTTGTAAAACGACCCATTGTTGAATAGGTATAGCTATAATAAATAAGTCCTATTGAAAATAAAATTAAACTGGCGGGCAAAAATAGACGCATAGGTGAAAATAATGCACCTATTTTTAAGATAATTGTAAAAAAACGAATACCATCTTTAATAATATTAATATGGCTTTTACCCTTGCGTTGTGATGCTTCAATAGGTAAATAGCCAACAGATAAGCCAGACCGAAAAAAAGCCATAGTACTAGTTGTTGGATAGGAAAAGCCATTAGGTAAAAGATATAGGAAATTAAGAAAGTATTTGCGTCTGACTACTCTGAAACCAGAAGTTAGATCATCAATTTGAAAACCAGTCATAAAAGAGGCCAGCTTATTGTAAAAAGCATTAGCAAAACGGCGAAATAACGAGGCATGAGTGGATGCCTTTCTGGCGCCAACTACCATATCATAGCCTTTATTGAACATTTCTAACAGACGAGTAATATCTTCGGGTTTATGCTGACCATCAGCATCCATAAAGACAACAATATCACCCTGGGCATTTCTGGCTCCAGTCTTAATGGCTGCACCATTTCCCTTGCTTACCGGGTGAGAGATTACATTAACACCTGCTTTTTTACATACATTAACAGTATTGTCTGTTGAACCATCATTAATAACAAGGATTTCAGCATCTGGATAACTGGCTACTAGAGCCGGTAGTAACTGGGAGAGTCCAGACTCTTCGTTTTTAGCAGGGATAATAATTGACAGATTCATTTTATTTTATATTGTGACTTTCTTTTTGCTTGATATTGTATTTAAACATATCGAGAGTATTAGTTACTGTTGTTTTAATTAGTGGTTTTGATTCTAATTTGTTTTCTATAATTTGAATAGTCTTTTTTGCAGCGTCATAATCATTGGCCATATATTGATTCTGCAAAAGTATAAAATAAAAATCAATCCGCCTTTTTTTATTATTTTCGGCGTTTTGTAGTACTTTAACCGCTTCTGGCCATTTCTCTTCCAGGGAGTAAGATTTAGATTTTAACACAGTCATTAAATCCATTATGGGACTGTGTTTGATTTTAGGGTTTAATTGCAGCATAGCAATAATATCCCTGAATTCATGGAAAGTAAGCTTTTGGCATAGATTATCTCTGATACATTTAAATAAGGCCATCATAACACTATCAATTGCCCTGTCATAGTCGCCCTGTCGTGCAATCTGAAGATAATCGCTTGTTTTAGGGGCCACAATTGCAGGATGAAGGGAGCTAAATAACAGACGAGTTAGTTTAAGAGAGATGTTTTTGGGGCGTTCATGTTCCATTTTAGATAATAATATTGCTGTGTTTTTATAATCACCTTTATTAAATAAATGAGTTAAATAACGGTATTGTGTGCGTAAGGATTTGGGGTGATGGGTGATTTGATAATTTATTAAAGCAGTTTCGGAACTCCAGCTTTGGGTAAGCTGATAATAATTATTAACATAAAATGCCAGATAGCCGGTTATTAAAAGATATATTAGGCATTTTATCAGTTTGGAATGAATAAGATTTAGGGATGTATAACTACTAAAAACAAGTAGATAAATAATACCAAAAGCTGGTAAATAATTTCGGTGATCGAAGCGCAATTCAAGTTTTACTGCAGTAGATTCCAGTAAATGACCACCTAAAAACCATAATAATCCAAATAATAGAAAAGGAAAGCGGCTCTTATAGTAGTAACTGGTCAGTACCGCTATTACTATCATAAGAACTGCCAGAATAGCTTCAGGGCTTTTCCATAATGACTGGATAATATTTATATCATCATATACAAGACCATAGGCACCAGGGGTTGGTATTATTATAGAATAAATATATTCCCATAAAATAACGGCCTCGTTCCATAATCGGCTAAGAGGGTCAAATGGATATTGAGGTGTTGGGGAATAACTTAATTTATTGGATAGAATCAGGTAAACAATTAAAAGAATAATTGGGGAAATAAGAAAAACAACTCGCCAGAGTGACCAGTATTTGAGTTTTGAATCATTTAAAAATAAAAACTCAATAATTAAAAGGTAAATGCAGATTAAAATACCATTTTCTTTACTTAGAAGCGCCAGGAGGGTGCTAATAATAAATGAAATACTTATAATCAGGTAACTTTTTAAGACATTATTTTCTTTATTGAATTTATGCCTTAAAAAAATATGGACATTTATTCCTATTAAAATAAAGAAACTTGAAAGGAGTGTCATCCTTTGTATGGTATAAAAAACGGCAAAAAAATGTATTGGAGCAAAAAGCCATAGAGCAGAAATTAACAGGCTTAACTTAATAGCCGTTGAGCGTGTATAGTTAAGCTTAATTAGCTGAAAGGCTAACAGAAATATTAGAAAAGCATTAATTTGATGCAGTATTAAATTAAATAACTTAAAGTCATAAGGATTAGGCCAGCTATTGTGCTGCAGGGCAAATGTGAATAAGGAAACAGGGCGACCTGTTCCATGGCTATAATAACTTAATAAATAACGTAATGCGCTATCTAGATCATTAATTTTTGCTAGGCCTGAGAGGTTTGAAAAATCGTCCAGTTCAAATGTACCGGATAAGGCTGGAATTGAAAGCAGGTTAAAAAAGAATAAAACCAGGACAACAAGAAGAATAAAAAGCAGAGGCTGTATAAAATTAGGATATTCCTGAATTTTTAGCATACAATGCTACTTGACCTGTTTAAATAAAAAAGCGCTATACAGCATTTGCTGCATAGCGCTTAGAACTAAAATATGATTTAGTTACAGTTTTTAGGCTGGATGTTTGTTGGGGAAATACCACTACAGCCAAATGTGAATTTACCTGTACCAGTGTCATAATTTAATGACATGGTTGCATTGATTAATTGTGGAGCAACACCTGAAGATTTAAATGTTGCTACATAAGCGGCATTGGCAGTATCTGCTGTAATGGTTGATACGTATTTGCCGCCATCAATGGCATTGATATCTGTTAAATTAGGTAGAGTAGCAGAATCATTATAGTATTCTGCAACGGGTGCCTTTAAGCCTGATAAAAGAACAGATGCTTCTGTTGCCTGAGAACGGGCGATGTAGTCTTTATAAGCAGGAATAGCGACGGCAGCCAGAATACCGATAATTGCTACAACGATCATTAATTCGATTAATGTAAAACCTTGTTGAGTTTTTCTCATTTGATGTTTCTCCTATTAAAAATGGTATTATTCAATATATAGTTTATTTACTATTTTATCTTGATTTAAGTTAAAGCAATTATTAGACCAGGTTTTGTAACCAGCTGTAATATAAGTAAAAGTTTCTTTTTTCTGTTTTTTATTCTCTGTTTCTTTGTTAATAATATGTCACTTGTTCACTTTTTTTGTTAAAAAATGACAATTATTGCTTATGAGGTTCTGTGGAATAATTTATCTTTATAGTATATTGTCATTTTACATCTGTTAATTATTTAGAGAGTTACTTTATTTATTATGTCAATTGAACTTGCAGTTGTTATTCCCACCTATAATGAATCCGGAAATATTCAAAATACTATTAATAAAATAGCTGCGTCCTTACAGGGTATCAATTATGAAATTATTGTTGTAGATGATAATTCACCGGATAATACTTCAAAAAAAGTCAGAGAATTAGCAGATAAAGATAATAGAATTCGGTGTATTACCCGAATTGACAGGGAGGGATTGTCTTCTGCCTGTATGGAAGGCTTTTTAAGTACGGTTGCGAAGTATCTGGCCGTTATAGATGCTGATGGTCAGCATGATGAATCATTATTACCCAAAATGCTTTCTAAATTAAAGTCTGGTGATGCTGATTTAGTAATTGCCAGTCGCTATGTTGATGGCGGTAGTACGGGCCATTTACCAGATGACAGGGTAAAAATAAGTAAGTTTGCAACACAACTTTCTAGACTGATTATGAAACATAAAGTTTCTGACCCAATGAGTGGTTTTTTTATGCTCCATAGAGAAAAATTAGAACCGCTATTTCCAGAAATTTCAGCTAAAGGTTTTAAAATTTTGCTGGATTTCCTGATCCATGCTTCAGAATCACTTCGAATTGTGGAAATTCCTTATCAAATGAGAGCGCGTCACTCAGGTAAAAGCAAGTTAGACAGGTTGGTCATTTTAGAGTTTTTCTGGGTTTTTTTTGAAAAATATACGGGATACAAGATATCTCGCCAGTTTGTTTCCTTTTTAATAGTAGGCTTATCAGGCATAGCGGTTCATCTTCTGTCACTCTGGATGTTTTTTCATCCAATGGGTATGGATTTTAAAATTGCGCAAATGTTAGCCACAATTACAGCGATGACCAGTAATTTTTTTCTTAATAATTCATTTACATTTAGACAGCATCGATTAACAGGCTGGAAAATACTATCTGGTTTGTTGAGTTTTTACCTTGCTTGTTCTCTAGGTGCTATTATTAATACCGCATTTGCTCAATATATGTATACCTCTGGTATTACCTGGTGGTTTGCAGGTTTTATGGGTGCAATGGTCGGAGCTGTCTGGAATTATTCCATGATAAAAATATTTACCTGGAAGTCATGAGGCTATCTATTTGTCGTCTATAAATATTAAACAGAATATAGTTTTATATTTGCTGATATTTTCTGGTTTGACAGGTTTGTATTTCGTTACTATGCCAGGCTTCCTGACGCTGGAAGATGATGGCTTTTTTGTTATGTCAGCCTGGTTTATTGGTGTATCTCATCCACCAGGTTATCCTTTACACACACTTTTTACTCATTTTGCAACGCTCTTTCCTGTTGGTTCAATCCCATCCAGAGTTCACTTTGTTAGTGCAGTGTTTGGTGCTTTATCCTGCGTAGTGCTTGGCAAAATTGTATATAGGCTATTGCATTCACGATGGCTGGCTGTTTTTGCAGCCGTTGTTCTGGGGACTTCGTCTGTGTTCTGGTCTCAGGCGATTATTGCTGAAGTTTATACTTTAAATGTTTTTTTATTTCTGTTGCTGGTTTACATCAGTCTGATTTTTTTTCAGTTAGGGCGTAATATAAACGGAAAAAAAAGAACTTTGCTTCTATTTGCTTTTGTGTATGGGCTTTCAATTGCAAACCACTGGCCTTTAATTGTTCTTGGAAGCATTTTTTTTCTGGTTTTGTTTTTCTTTGAGTGGCGTCTTGTTTTTAAGCAGTTGCCCCAATTATTATTAGCCTTTTCT
>JALWNS010000156.1 GCA_027083655.1 Bacteroidales bacterium
GGGCCTGGTGTGGGCCAGTATATTGGCTATGCCTTACGCAATACTGACCGGCGCCCTGCCTGCTAATAAGATGGGCACATACATGGGTATATTCAACTTCTTTATAGTCATTCCGCAGATTCTGGCTGCCAGTATTCTGGGTTTTCTGGTTAAGCATGTGTTCCACGGACAGCCTATCTATGCCCTCATGCTTGGTGGCGTATCATTCCTCATAGCAGCCATTGCAGTGCTATTCGTAGAGGATGTTAGCGCACAAAGATCAAAGAGTTAACAAAAAATCATGCACAATGACATCAGGATGTATATTTGACCTGGACGGAGTGATTGTGGATACTGCGCGTTTCCATTTCCAGGCGTGGCGCGAGCTAGCCCATAAGCTGGGCTTTGAGTTTACAGAGAAAGACAACGAAAGGCTCAAAGGCGTTAGCCGCATGCGTTCACTGGAGATATTACTTGAAGTAGGAGGCATAACAGCCACAGAAGAAGAAAAACAGGCCCTGGCCGAGCGAAAAAACCGCCGTTACCGCGAGCTTATCTCCACCCTAACGCCTGCAGACATCCTGCCAGGGGTGATGGATTTCTTGCTTGAGGCACGTAGCCTGGGCAAGCGCCTGGCCATAGCCTCGGCCAGCAAAAATACCCCATTGATCCTTGAACGCATTGGACTGAAAGACTTTTTTGATGCAGTTGTAGACGGCAACAGGATTACCAAAGCCAAGCCTGACCCTGAGGTATTTCTCACAGCCGCGGGCGATCTGGGCCTTAGCCCAGATCAGTGCATCGTCTTTGAAGATGCAGTGGCCGGCGTTGAGGCGGCCCACCGCGGCGGAATGATAGCCATTGGTGTCGGGTCAAAAGACCGTCTCCCAGAGGCAGACATCAATATCACAACTTTCCTGGGACTCAAATGTGAGGACCTGCTTAGCCAGGTAGAGACTATACTGAAAAAATAAAGCCTTTGTCCTAGACCGTACTATAGAAAAATGTAGGCAGGCCCATGGGCCTGCCTACATAACTGGTTATTGAACAAGCACTTTCCTGCTTAAAACATTGCTATCGACACTAATTACTAGCAGATAAACGCCAGGCCTTAGATTTGTGGCCGGTATCCTGACCATGGCAGAGTGTGTCCTGGCTTGGTACACTGTCCTGCCCATGGCGTCCAACAGCCTCAACTGATAAGTCTCTGGCCCTGGATAATTAAACTCCACATTGAGCCAGGAGGAGACAGGATTAGGATAAATACGCAAGGCACGGTCAAGAATACGGACATCTGTAGAAATGCCAGAATAATTAACCATCACAGTATTTGAAAACAGATTGCTATAAACCTGCGTATTACCCACGCTGTCGGAAGCCACACACGGGCTATGGCCGGCCATTAAAATATAATAATTACTGCCCTGTAAAGGAGCCATGTCTGTATAATCGCCCGCAGTGCTACTTACTGTGTCTATTACAACAAAATCTCCTGATTGAGGCGAAGCAGACCTGTAAACGTAATATTGCGCCGGCACAAAGCTTCCTGACCCGTCCTTGTAGCCTGTCCAATAAAGCCTGACCACCCCGGCAGGGGAATCTATCTGTGCCTGGAGGTATATTGACCTGTGGTAAAGACTAAAGTCCAGTGTATCGCCACAAAACGACAAAGGCCTGATCTTATAGTAAACACTTGTATTATAGATGTTTGTATCAACAAAAACCGTCATCCCTGCCCCGTCTGTGCTAGCAATTTTCTCGTAATTCACACTATCAGTAGATCTGTAAACAAAAAAACTGTCGTACACGCTCGCAGGCCTCTCCCAGATGATCACATGGTTGCCTGTGGCTGTGTCAACCGTCACCATGCACAGTGGTACCTGCGTCTGGTAAGCACTGACAGTGACCGAGCCGCTAATCTTACAATTATTAGCATCGCTAACTATCACAGTATAAGTACCTGCGCAAAGCCCTGTTATTGTCTCTCCGGTAGCGCCAGTACTCCATAGATAAGAATACGGCGCCGCTCCACCCGACACATTAGCCTGGGCCTGTGCATTACATACCATGCAGGTCAGCTCCGTATGGTCTACCGTCAAGCTATAATCTGCAGGATACGACACAGTATTTTGAATATCCACTGAATCGGTGGCCTGGTAATTATAAGCATCTGTCACTGTTACCGAATATTTCCCTGCAGCCAGGCCTGTTATAACAGAGCCCGTATCGTTCGTGCTCCAGACAATGGAATATGGCCGGGCTCCGCCCGAGACCTTGACCGAGGCCGTGCCGTCATCGTTCCCTTCGCATGTGACGTCTGACTTGGTAATGGTCAGCTGAAGCGGATCAGCGACTTTGACCAGCCAGAAATCATCTGAGCCGTGATTGCCGCTAACATCCCCGTCATTAGAAGATGACCTTCCTGCCAGTAAAAAAGTATTATCCCTGGCCTGCACAAATGAATATAACCATTCCCTCAAGCTTCCCCCGAGGGACTTCTGACAAAGCATATTTCCCGAGCTATCCAGGCGCACAAACCAATAATCATAATCACCATTGTTAACAGTCACCTGGCCATCTGAGGAACTGGAATATCCCCCTGCAAGATAACCATTATCTGCAACGCTAATCACACACTGTGCCCAATCGTAACCGCTCCCCCCGAGGGATTTCTGCCATTGGATATTACCGTTCTTATCAACCTTGACCACCCAGTAATCCTGGTACCCGTGGTTGCCTGAGACCTGGCCATCGTTTGAGTCTGATGTACCAATCATCACAAAACCCGAATCAGCTGTCTGCACAAGTGCTATACCGCCGTCGCTACCTGTGCCGCCATAATCTCTCTGCCATAGCAACGTGCCCTGGTCATCAATCTTTATTAGCCAATAATCAAAACCACCGTGGCTACCAATGTCTGTCCTGCCCAATATGGCATAATTACCATCAAAAGTACGTATAATGTCATGGGCATCCTCATTGCCCAAAGAGCCATAACTTTTTTTCCATAGCACAGTGCCTGCCTTGTCAAATCTAATGACCCAGTAGTCTGTCATATCAATATGATCAGTGACATCCCCGTCTGATGAGGTGGCATATCCTACTACTATACACCCTGAATCCAGGGTCTCCACAAGGGATATAGGATAATCATCCAGACTCCCTCCCAGATCCCTGGACCACAGGATATTACCCACACTATCCAGCCTAATAACCCAGTAATCCATACCGCCTTTATTGGATCCCACATCACCATCCACAGAGCCGGAATAAGCTGCTACATAATAGCCTCCATCCCTTGTCTGGACAATATCAACACCAACGTCTGTCCCACTACCACCCAGGCATTTTTGCCATTGGATATTGGCAGCCGAATCGGTCTTGACAAGCCATACATCATAACTTCCATGGTTGCCACTGACATCATTATCATTAGATGTTGTCTGTCCTACTATAGCATAACCGCCGTCGCCTGTCCCTGTCACGCTATGCGCCTGGTCTGACTGGCTTCCTCCAAGACTTTTTGCCCATATAATATTGGGTGTCTGGGAAAACAGGTAAGTTGCAGAAAATAGCAACATAAAAAACAAAGCAAGAAATTTCATTATACAAAATTTAAGCAATTATCATAATTTACCATAAATAAAACCCATAATCAATTTTTTTTACATAAAACTTTTTGGAATAGTCCTGATGTCCTATTATCATCTAATGGATATATCACTGAAAATATAATTTTACCTTTATTGTAGATATTTTCCATTATTTTTATTTACTTTAGATAACTTAAACCTAAAACTTTAAGCCATGAAAAAATTTTTCTTTTTACTAAGCGGTCTGCTATTAAGTTTAGGCATTCTAGCCCAGGATTCTTTGATAATATCAGAGGTCGCTGATCCTGGAGATCATTGGGACGGGAGATTTGTCGAATTATACAACGCATCTCACAATACCATAGATTTAGCTGCAGGACAGTATTATCTATACAGACAATCAAACGGAGATTCGACCTGGTCTGGTATAGAACTTACAGGAACAATTGCACCTGGCAAAACTTATATAATTGCATATAGCCAAACTGCATTTGAAAGCTATTACGGATTTACTCCAGATCAAACAAGCATCTTTATAAGCGGGAACGGAGATGATGCTTACTTCTTATATGCAGGGGATACTGCTACAGGTAGGCTAGTTGATGCATTTGGAGAAAAATATATTGATGGAACAGGAGAACTATGGGAATATACTGATGGACATGCAGTAAGAAATTCCAATATTGGAGTAGCCAACCCTACATGGACCGCTAGCGAATGGACAATCACAAGTCCTGCTAATACGACAGACATGACTCCTGGTGTACATATATGTGACTATCCAGTAGTTACCCCAACTAAGCTTGTTATAACAAACATTTCTCATAATCCTACTTATTATGGTTGGGAATTTTCCGTCACTGTTCAAGCACAAGACGATAATGGGATACCTGGTAAAGTAAGTAGTAATACACAGATCCAGTTAAATTCAGATGGGACAGGGACTTTAGCGAATAATACAGCAGTAATAGATTCTGGTACAAATACAGTTGATCTGGTTGTAAGCTACAATGCAGCAGAAACTTTTAATATCACGGCTTCCGTGGTCAGTGGAGATAGCCTTGCCACATCTACTCCAGTTTCTATGACTATTAACCCACAGCCAACGCATCCTTTGAGTAGTACGGCAGACACATTCATTTTTGACGATAATCCAACTGCAACACTTCACGATCTGGGATGGTACACTTATGCCGTTTCTGGCCCTCTGTGGAGTGTAAGTTCTTATAGTGGTGATTATTTCATGAGAATCTCAAACTATCCATCCAATGAAGCTACAGAATCATGGGTTGTACTGCCACAGTTCCTAGGTGCAGATAATCCTATAGGAAGCTTCTCAAGCGCATCATATGCACCTGCTACAGTAGATCAGTTTAAGCTTAAAGTTTCTACAGATTATCCTGGTTATGGCAATCCAAATGGTTATACTTGGACGGATTTAACATTCACGCTTCCATCTGGTTCATATAACTGGGTTAAATCAGGAGATATCAATTTCTCAAGTTTTGGAGCAGAGTTTTACGTTGCTTTTGTCTTCATAATGCCAGACGGACAGAATAACACTATACAAGTCGACTCCCTGATTATTTACAACCAGGGAAGCACTACAGGTATAAACGACATTGAGAAGCCTTCTTTCACTGTTTATCCGAATCCAGTGAGTTCTGTTCTTTATGTTAATGCTAGCCAGGGCACATTGCAAATCCTGGATAACTCTGGCCGTATCATCAAGAGCATTAGCGTCAATGGACATGTCAGTGTTGATGTAGCAGACCTGGCACCTGGTATTTACTTTGCCCGTCTCAATAGGCAGGGACAGACTCAAGTCCGCAAGTTTATCAAGCGTTAACCTTATAAATAGTGCATCAACAAAAGGCGCCATTTGGCGCCCTATTGTTGTTTAGCTCTGTTTTTGCTCAAGAAATATGAGTAGCCGAATGAATGGATTTTATAAAGTCTATCACCTGCTGGAGTTTTTCGGGGGTCAAAGGTGTCTCGCCTTTTTTTATACCAAACTGTGTAACATTGATGTGAATAAAGTCTTTAAGGCCATGATCGTTCATGATCTTCTGGGCACAATTAAGCGGACAACCGTCTACGACAACAATCTGTTTGTCAGAGGTTTGTAGTTTTTCAATTAATTTTTGGTCTCCAATAGCCACTTTGGGCAGACAGACCATTTCGGCCTGGCCGCTCTCGGCCAGTTCGCGCACTGCCCTGTCGGCATAGCATCCTGTGTTGGATGCGCCAGAGCAGGAGATTAAAAGGAGATTTAATTTTTTAAAGTCCATAGTAACAAATTTTGATACAATCCTTAATATCCAATGTTGTGTGTTGCTGAAGAAACTTAAGATATACTTATCTCAGGT
>JALWNS010000157.1 GCA_027083655.1 Bacteroidales bacterium
ACCAGTTATATCTTCTGTCAGGCTATCAATTAATTGTTCGAGGCTATCTATTTTTTTCTCATATTGATCAATCTTGTCTTCAAAGGTTTTGATACCATACTCCAGGTCAGATTGGTCACTTTTTTTGGCTTTGGACACTATTATAATTGTTTTATCCCCACTGTAAATTTTGATAGTGTCTTGGTCTGGTTTGTCTGCGTATGCCATTAATGCTGTTAAAAGGAATAGCGTAATAAGCAAAAGAGTTAATTTTTTCATGGCTCTGCATTTTTTGTTTTGCTTCTAAGACGCACATTAGCAGCCAAATGTTACTGGGAAATAATAAAATCTTTGTTAAAATTAATTATGCGTCCACTCATATCTACTCCTTGAATATTTACTTTAATGTGTTTTATTCCATCAGGTAAATGAAATATTGAGCTTGCTTTCCCGGCAGATATAATCAACTGTGAATTCCAAAAATAGGTTACATAAGGACCGTTTTGCAGAATAGAATCTGGCAATGGTTTGAATGCCTTAGGAGTGTAATAACCTGGTTGAATTTCTTTTGCATAACCCCGTTGTATAAAATGCCCTTTTTTAGTATAAACAGCTATTACACCATTTGCACCTCTAGCACCATAGATAGCGCTATAAGCTGTATTTTTTATTATTTCTATGCGGTCTATATCCTCCAGGTTAAGGCTTTCAATAGTTGTTTTGTTCACAGGGACATTGTCTAGCAGATAGAGAGGTTCTATGTTTTGGGTAATTGATGATGGTCCCCGGAAGAATATTTCATCTCCCATCTTGTAATATCCGGGCACACGACCTTTGAGCAAATCAAAAACATTAGTATAACCACTAGTCTCAATGTCTCTCATGTAAATAACCTGGTCTACATGGCTATGTAAAGTTCCTTTTTCTCCTTGCCATTGTTCATATTTTGGCACTTGCATCTGGCGAATGTTTAACTTGCGAAATTTTTTTATTGGCATGTAGCTAGGAGGAATGGTGTCGTACTTATCGATATAGACTAATACATTTTTTGAACCATTTTTAGCCCTTGCTTCTACTAATGCCATAATAGTGTCAGGGTAATTAAGGCCTGTGAAATAAAACCTACCGTGTTCGTCTGTGTAAGTCTGGTATTGGTCATTATAAGCATTAAGTACAGTGAGGGTTACGAGTGTACCACTGACAGGAAGGTCTAAAATTAGCTTTGTTATCTTACCTTTGACCATCAAGGATTTTTGAACCTTAAAATTAGGAGTATCAATATTGTCTATCCAGATTTGCGAGGGATAATAACGGTTCCATTTGTAGGTCTTGATATACTGGTCAGCCCTGGTGCTATTTAATATCCAGGTTTTGGCTTCTGGTACATCGGCCTTTAGAGACAGGTAGTTAACAATATTTATGCAGTCGTTGACATCTACAGAAGTTATTGCAACAGAAGCAGAAGCATAAACCGTAGTATCTGTGCTAACATGTAGTTCGTATAAGTTTGGATTTTTCTTTGTTATCCAGACATTTATGGGTTCTGTGCTAATCTTGTCATTAAAGGCTATTTGTTCTGCTACAGGTTGGCCTTTACCATTGAACAGGACAAAATGTACAATACCCCTTGGTAGAGACCTGCGTAATATTCTAAAGTTCATACTATCGCCCTGGGCCACACCGTAGCTGGTGAAGTAAATTTGACCGTTTCGTTCGGCTAGTAAGTATATAGTTTTGAGTGCTTTATCTTGTGTCTGTGGTAAATGTGTTAGTACATTAACATTAAAAAAATTGTTTTCTTTGTTAATTTCAAGCAGATAACCATACGAGCGAGGCTTACCCAGTTCTACTATTCCTTTGTTTTTACCAGCCCGTGCAATTATTTTGTATTTTTTATCTTTATTTGGTATAAATTTGATTGTAGCAAAACCTAATGAGTCTGTGGATACTGTCTTTATTATTTTGTTTTGTTCCTTTAGATAAATTGTTGCTTGCCCTGGATTACCAAGGTAGTCTGAGACGTTGAGGTAAATAGTATTCGGTATTTGTGCCACAAGTTGATCGCTTGTGATATTGTATGTGATTTTTAACTTATGCTTCTTTGTCTGCAAAGACTTAATATCCAGGTAAAGATTTTCGCTCAGGTATGTTATCTGAGGATTCTTGATGGTGACAAGCTTTTTGAAGAAAAAGTTTTTACCAAAATTTTTCATAAGATTAGTGTACCCGCGAATCATATAAAGACCCGATGGAATGCTATCACTAATTGTAAAATCTCCAATGCCAATACCTTGTTTTAGCCGGAGGATACGCACATCAACGATACTCATGTCCGGGCCAATGAGTTCTACATATCCAATTGTGCTTACAGTGTCAAGCCGGTGCATGTCATCCAGCAGGTAAAATTTAAACCAGATATGCTCTCCACTCTTGTAAATATTTATGTCTGTGTGGATATAGACTTTCTGCACGTGGTAGAGCGAGGAGAATTTGTGGTACTTATTGAGGATTTTGTTAAGCACAGGGTCAGATAGCAACATTGCTAATAAAAATAGACTGGCAATGGCTGAGATTATGAGTATTTTACGCTTCATGACAGTGTGTGTTTTTTTATAGCTTTATTGTAAATTTAGCTAATTTGGCATATCTTAGCAAACAATTTAAAATCAGTTAAAACAACAATATCATGCAATACATCGGGGATTTGAAGCAGTATATTGGACAGGAAGTTATATTGAAAGGTTGGATTACCAACAAGCGTAGTAGCAAAGGCATAGAATTCATTATTTTACGTGATGGTACTGGTTTTGTCCAGTGTGTTGTTGATGTTAATGAAGCAGGAGGGGAGGTCTATGAAAGGGCCCGCCGTCTCACACAGGAGACAGCTGTCGAATTCAAAGGAAACGTTATAGAAGATGAACGTCAGCTCGGAGGCGTGGAAGTTCATGTTAAAGATATTAAGGTAATTGGTCCTTCACAGGATTATCCAATAACAAACAAGCCTCATGGTATTGATTTCTTACTAGATCACCGTCATCTGTGGCTGCGTCACCGGCGTCCATGGGCTATTATGCGTGTGCGCAACACAATAATTTTTGCAATACACCAATTTTTCCAGCAAGAAGGTTTTGTCCAGGCAGATGCACCTATTTTTACGCCTAATGCTGTTGAAGGTACTACTACCCTATTTGAGACAATGTTTTATGAGCGTCCTGCTTATCTGACACAGTCCGGACAGCTATATGGTGAGGCAATGGCAATGGCTTTGGGTAAGATTTATACTTTTGGACCAACTTTCCGTGCCGAGAAATCCAAAACACGCCGCCATCTGTCTGAGTTCTGGATGATTGAGCCTGAGATGGCATTCTATGATAATGAAATGAACATGGATCTGATAGAGCGTTTTATTAAGTTTGTCGTAGCCCAGGTACTGGAGAAGAATAAATTTGAGCTTGAGCTTCTAGAACGTGACACTACCATACTCGAGAATACTATCAACAAACCTTTCCCACGGATAACTTATGATGAAGCAGTGCAGATAATACGGGGAGAGAAAGATGTTAATGGCAAGACGACAACCGGTCTGCTTGAGGAGATGAAGGCTAATACAGAGGAGCGTATAAAGACACTTGAAAAAGAAATAGCAGAACGGGAGAAAATACTTGCAGATCCGAATCTCAAGCAGGGTAAGCGTAATTTTATCCAGAATAAGGTTGATACATTGAAGCATGAACTTAAAGAGTTACAGGAGAAACTGAAAAATATCCCACAGTGGATTGATTCGGCTAAAAATTTTGAATATGGCGAAGATTTTGGAGGATCAGATGAGACAGCATTGACAAGTCTATTTGATACCCCAATTATGGTCTACAACTGGCCTAAAGCAATCAAGGCTTTTTATATGAAAGAAGTGCCAGGCCGTCCGGATCTTGTTAAAGGTGTTGATGTGCTTGCTCCAGAAGGTTATGGCGAGATAGTGGGCGGAAGTGAGCGTGAGAGCGATTATGATATTCTGATCAAGAGCATACGCGACCATGGTTTGCCAGAAAAGTTTTTCCAATGGTACCTTGATCTACGCCGTTTTGGCGGAGTACCACATTCAGGCTTTGGACTAGGCCTGGAGCGTTTCGTTGCATGGATAACAAAGACTTACCATGTACGTGAAGTTATACCATTTCCAAGGTATTATGGCCGATTAGAGCCGTAATGTATTGAAAATTAATGGTCTTGGCCGCCCTAAAAGGGCGGCCTTTTTCTTTTTATCATCAAAAAGTGCATACAATTAGCTAAAAATTTTACTAAATTTACTGAAAACATAACCAGAAAGTTTATGAAGGCTATAAAGGATATAATGCGCGAGAGAGTAATGGTACTTGATGGTGCCATGGGTACTTATATCCGCAAGTTTAATCTTAAGGAATACGATTATCATAAGGATAAATTTGCAACCCATTCAAAAAAGCTTTTTGGGTTTCATGAGATTTTAAATCTTACCTTTCCAAAGTTAATCCAGGAGATTCATGAGAAGTATCTTAAAGCAGGTGCAGATTTTATTGAGACTAATACATTCCGCGCAAATGATTATTTTCTGGAGAAGTATGATCTCAAAGGATTGGCCTATGAAATCAATTTCACCTCAGCAAAGCTTGCACGTGAAGTAGCCAATAAATATTCATTGATCCGGAGGAATAAACCACGTTTTGTCCTTGGCGCAGTAGGACCTGTGCCAGATAAACTTGAGCCTGAGCAGTACAAATCTATTTATAGCCAACAGCTAAAAGGCCTTCTGGCCGGCCGTGTGGATGGAATAATTTTCGAAACATTCACAGACCCAGACAACCTTCTGGCTGCAGTGGAAACGCTAAACCAGATAATGTCCAGGAGGGAACGAACCTTGCCTGTCTTTGTCTCTACAACTGTGGCTAAGCCAGATGACAGGTTAATGTTAGATAAAAGCTTCCTGGCCCGTTTGGTGGAAAGTAACAAATGGCTTGATTTTGTTGCGGTAGGGGAGAATTGTGGCTTTGGTCCAGAAGAGGTTTATACTCATATCAAAATTCTTAGCCAGGAGACAGATTTGCCAGTAATAGCATATCCCAACGCAGGGGTTGTACGTAAACAGCCTCTTTCTCCCCCTGAATTTGTTGCTGTTGTTAAGAAATATTTGGACGAAGGCCTGGTTAATATTATTGGGGGATGTTGCGGTACTACACCAGAGACAATAGAATTGTTAAGTAATCTAGTCAAGCAATACCAGCCGCGTCCTTTTGCAGGCAAGTAAGAATTGTGGCTTTGATATTTTATAATTTGATTTTTTGTGCCCCTGCAACGCACTTTGTGCGTTGCAGGGACTTTTTAGTTAATAGAAGGTTTGTTTTATCGTTATAATAAAATACAAGGTTTAAATATTTTTGTGTGCAGATGAAAAGCCGGTGTTTGATATGATACTAATTCTTAATTCACAATGTGTAAATAATAGGCGCTTCCATCACCGGCAAGCGTGCCTTAGGATCCTTGCGGGTAAGCAGAGTTAGACTAAAATAACCCAGAAAAAAAGTAAAAGAAAGAATTATTGTGGCTTTACAGACAGAAGTTGATTCGTTGTTGAAGCTTTTATGGTAGCTAAAAGAAACTCCCGGTGATTGTTATGTAGGTGAAGGTGAGATGTTTACCACAATATGAGATTAACCCCAAATTAGTAATACAGGAAAATAAGTCTGGATTTCTCATCGTTTAGTACGGAAAAATTTTTGCATAAGGCGACGTGCCTCTTCCTCGAGGATACCGCTAGTAATTTCTGCTTTTGGATGAAGCAATGATTTTTTGTTTTCCTCCAAGATTGTTTCAAATTGCATAAATCCTGCTTTGGGCTCGGAAGCTCCCCAAACTATACGTTTAATTTTTGCCCAGAATGCGGCACCAATGCACATAATACAT
>JALWNS010000158.1 GCA_027083655.1 Bacteroidales bacterium
TCATTGATCTGATGCGTTCGTATGGCATAAATATGTATCTGACTGGTGGGGAAACTGCCGATGTGGGCGATATAGTCAGAACAATAATAGTCGATATCACAGCTACTGCCCGTACTAATCGCGATAATATTATCGAAGTCAATATCCAACCGGGTAATGTCATTGTCGGACTAGCATCTTATGGCAAAGCTATATATGAACAGGGGTATAACTCTGGGATAGGTAGTAATGGCCTCACTTCTGCGCGCCATGATATCCTCAATTCCAAAGTAAAATCCAATTATCCTGAAACTTACGATCCTCTCATTCCTGACGAAATTTTGTACTCTGGCAAACATTATCTTACAGATATAGAACCAGAAACAGGTATCTCATACGGAGACCTTTTGCTTTCCCCTACTAGAACTTATGCACCTGTTATAGCAGAGGTATTCAACCAAATTGATCGAAAAAAAATTAATGGCATTATACATTGCAGTGGCGGAGGACAGACAAAGGTACTCAAATTTACCGACCGTGTGCATATCATCAAAGACAACCTTTTGCCAATCCCCCCTTTATTCCGGATTATCCAGCATGATACCAACACTCCGTGGAAAGAAATGTTCCAGGTCTTTAATATGGGACACCGCATGGAAATATACACTGATGAAATTACTGCACACAAGATTATAGAAATAGCAAAGAGCTTTAATGTTGAGGCACAAATAATTGGCCATGTAGAAGAATATAACCGCAACAAACTGACTATAAAAAACTCTATCTTTGGACAAATAGAATATTAAAACTTAAACTATGGAACAGGTTAAAATCGAAAAACTATCACAACAAGAACTAGAGAAACGTGGTGTTTTCTCATGGCCTGTGTGGGAAAAAGAACCTAGCCGGTTCGACTGGTATTATGACACACAAGAACAATGTTATTTCCTCGAAGGAGATGTCACCGTAAAAACTGCTAATGGTGACTACCATATCAAAGCCGGTGATTTTGTAACTTTCCCGCAAGGTCTTGCCTGCACTTGGGTAGTCAAAGAAAAGGTTAAAAAACATTACAACTTTGGTTAAGAAAAAAAATAACAATACAGGGCGTGGATTAAGCACGCCCTGTTGTTTCTGGTTTAAAGGCCCTACCCGCAAAAATTAATAAGAAAGAGTAGTTGTTTCTTCCTCGATAGGCTCACCGTCCCGGTCTATGTAAAATTGTTTATCCCCATTGATAACGAGGGCTTTTCCATCGGTAAAAGCGTATGCCCTATCATACTGTAAAGGAATGACTATGTGACCATTAATGTCAATATATCCCCATTTGCCATCCTTGGCTACGACTGCTAAGCCTTCGGAGAAGAAAAATATACGGTCAAACCAGTCTGTTATTTGTTGTCCCTGGTTATTGATAAGTGTGTATTTGCCGTCTTTGCTAACTTTTGCTATACCTCCAACGATTGATGATGCCCAATCATATTGAGGCTTAACAACTATCTTGCCCTCGGTATTAATGAAGCCCCATTTGCCATTAAGCTTGATCTTAGCCAATCCTTCGTAGAAATCATCTGCATCCTCGAACCATTGGGAGGAGATTAGTTTACCTGCTTTGTTAATGAAGTTGTATTTACCATCATTTTTAACGCGTGCTATACCCTGGTGGAATGGATAAATATGGTCAAACCAGTGAGAGATAACTTGGCCATCTTGGTTTATGATAGCATACTTATTCCCCTGGCGTGTTATTGCTATACCATCCTCAAAATCAGATATTTCATCGAATAGATCTGTAATCAAATCTCCCTGTTTGTTAATATAACCCCATTTATTACCAATTCGCACCTTTGCTATGCCATTGTGAAAATCGTAACCATAGTCAAACTTGTAAGGTATAACTAACCTGTTGTTTTTGTTGATATAGCCAAATTTGCCATTATGCTCGGCTACATGATAGTCGTCAGGTATTTCCTGCCATTCACCTAGTAAATTACCTTTTTTGTCAATGTAATTAAACTTGTCTCCTTTATATACTTTTGCACGGCCGCCCTTGAAACTTTCAGCATCCTGGTAAGGAACGAAAAGTACTTTTTTCCCCTCTGGATTAATGAAGGCAATGGTTTTCCATGTCGTAACAATTATTGGTTTGCCTGAGTGCCTGTAACCCCAGTCCAACCTGATTGTTGGGTCACCCGGATAAGCACTTAATGGTTTGAGGTTGCCCATGGTATCAATGAGCATTTTTTGTGGCTCAAACTTTACAAGAGCTAAACCTTCGGAGAAGGGCTCTGCATAATCGTAAATAGCAGGAATGACACGTTTGCCATTGATTGTCTGGAAACCATATTTATCCCCGACTTTTACAAGATAAAGGCCTGGAGGTGGACTCTTGACTATTACATCCTTATCTATCCAGTTGATCAGAAGCTTACCTTCTGGATTGATGTATGAGACTTTACCATCTTTTTCGACAGTGGCTATAGAATTGTGAAAAGGAGTAGCCCGGTCAAATTCTATTTTGGTTATTTGTTTACCAAAGAGGTTAATAAAACCATACTTAGACTGAAGCTTAACCATGGCTATGCCTTCGCTAAAAACTAAAGAATCGTACATTGCGCTAATGTAAAAGTTCTTGACATTATAAAAACCGTATTTATTACCATTCTGAACCAGGATAATTTCAGGGTTTTGCGGGTCAATCCATAGCTTGTTGTACCAGCCGACGACATAAGCACCATACTTATTAAGGAAGGCATATTTATCTCCATCCTGTGCCAACCAGTAATCTTCGTTGTAACGTTCAATATTATCATACCACTTGGTGACCTGGTATCCTGCACTCACGAGTGCATACCGTTCTGACTTCTTAACCCTGTACAACGACGAATCCATTTTCTCCACTTTTTCATACCATCCACTTAATAATTTTCCTGATCGGTCTATAAAGCCGTAATAGCTCCCCTGCCTTACAATTGCTACACCGTTCTCAAAATCACTAATATTATCATAAAATTTACTTATATACCTGCCACTTTTGTTTATAATAGCCCATTTATGGCCATCTGGACTAACTTTTGCAATGCCATTTTTAAAATCAAAAGCCTCAACATACTGATAATCAATAACCAACTTACCGTTTTTATTAACATATCCAAAATATTTTTTGTATCTAACTGCCCTGTAATCATCAGGTATTTCTTTCCAGTCTTCTACGATCATTCCATAATGATTAATATATGCGTAACGGTCGCCATCATACACACGTGCCCTGTTGTTGTGGAATGATTCTGCATTGATGTATGGTATTTTAAGGGCGACCTTGCCTGTGAGATCGATATACTGGCACTCCCATACAGGTATTAGAATAGGCATACCGCTATGATATTCACCCCAGTCATATCTAAGGCCAGTTATATTATTTATCTCTGACAGGTCCCACAGCTGCCCAAGAGTGTCGATCAATTTGTAGCCTTTGAGTTTTTTTACCAAGGCAAGACCTTCGGAGAAAGGTTCGGCATAATCATATATTGGAGGAACAACTGTGTCGCCAATAGCATTGACGAAGCCAAATTTATTCCCAGGAGTGTGTATGACCGTTAGCTGTGCGCTAAGATGTATTGTAATTACCAGAGACACAAGTAGAAACCATATCTTTTTCATGACGACAAAGCATGTGAAGGTTTATATTTAATTTTCAATAGTTATGCCAAAAAAAATATTTACATTTGCTCTGTGTACTAAAAAAATGCGAGCAATGAAGAGAATATTGTTTTTAGGATTAGCTCTTATAATGTCGTTAGCATCATGCAAGAAAGAGGCCAAGCAGGCAGTTGTGCCATCACACCAGGCCAAAGCTATAAAAGCAGTTTTCACGATTGAAGGCGAAAAAAATGTTGTTGTAAAAGGAGGGGAAATTAAAGCTAGTTTTTCTACAAAAGAAAATATTGATAGTGTCCAGTTTTTTGTTAATGATTCTTTGTTGTTGACTAGCACAGGGCAAGATCAGGTAATCACAATAAGCACAGAAAACCTAAACCATTTTGGACTTAATTATCTAAAGGCTAAAGTTTATAAAAATGGGGCTTTAACAAGCTTTGCAGACCGTTTTGTACTTTTTCCCAACCAGGAACCCAAATGGTACACATACAGAATAAAAAAAATCTATCCACACGATGTTCGTGCCTATACCCAGGGACTTGTCTACCAGGACAATATCCTTTATGAATCCACTGGCCTGAAGGGCGAGTCATCTATCCGTAAAGTTAAGCTGGAAACAGGAGAAGTTATACAGAGCTATACTATTGACCCTGATGTGTTTGGCGAGGGCTTGGCCATTTGGGGAGATAGCATTGTGCAGATTACCTGGCAGTCGCACCGAGGTTTTGTATATAACAAACAATCATTCCAGAAAATAGGAGAGTTTACTTATTCCACAGAAGGTTGGGGACTGACACACGACGGAAAAAACCTGATAATGAGCGACGGCACAAACCACTTATATTTCCTTAATCCCCAGAATTTTGCTGTTGTGCACACCCTGGAAGTTTATGATAATAAAGGCCCTGTGTCATTGCTCAATGAGCTGGAGTTTGTCAAAGGGAAGATTTATGCCAATATTTACACAAAAGATATTATTGCCATAATTAATCCTACTTCAGGTATGGTAGAGGCATATATCGACATGAAAGGTTTGTTGCCTCCTGCGGACCGTAAGCCAGGTGTAGATGTACTTAATGGTATTGCATACGATAAGGAGTTGGATAGGCTATTCGTTACTGGTAAGAATTGGCCAAAGCTTTTCTGGATAGAATTAGTGCCTAAGCAGTAGAATGTAGCTTTTATAGCACGCTAGGCATAATAAAAAAGACTATAAAAAAACATAATATGGGCTTTGCTGATTTTTATTTCACACGTTTCAAGACATATAACAAATATATACCAGACCAACCTGTACCCGATGATTTGCAGATCATAGTTGTCATTCCAGCGTTCAGGGAGTACAGGCTTTTTAAGACCATAGAATGCCTGGCAAATAACAAATTCAAAGGCAAAGCAGAAGTAATAGTAGTTTTCAACAGTAAAGAAAAGGAAGACCCGAGCATAATACAGCTTCATCACCGGCAGGCGGAACTTTTACCCGATTACAGCACAGACAATATAACTTTTATTCCAGTCATTGAGACAGATTTGCCACCCAAGCTTGCAGGCGCAGGTCTTGCGCGTAAGCTGGGTATGGACATTGCTTTGATGAGGTTTAACAAGATTGATTATGACCAGGGCATAATAGCTAGCCTGGATGCTGATACTATTTGCCAGGAGAATTACTTGCAGACACTTGTTGAGGAGTTTGCTACGCGCCTAGCTGCACCCGGTGCTACAATCTCTTTCGAACATCCTGTAGAAGGTGAGGAATTCCCGCCAGATGTGTATGAGGCAATAATTCTCTATGAGCTTTATCTGCGTTATTATGTGGAAGCACTGCGTTTTGTAGGCTTTCCTTATGCTTACCATACAGTAGGCTCTGCTTTTGCCGTCAGGGCTTGGGCATATGCCCGCCAGGGTGGCATGGGTTTGCAGCAGGCAGGCGAGGACTTTTATTTTCTGCACAAGATTATACCGTTGGGTAATTTTTTTGAGATAAAGACAACGAGAGTATATCCTTCGCCACGTATGTCCACACGTGTGCCTTTTGGAACAGGACCTGTAATACGCCGTATAGTAGCAGATAGATTAAATGATTATCCCACCTATCCTTTTGAATGTTTTCTTAATCTGAAGCCTTTGTTCAAGCGTGTAGAACAGCTTTATAAATCTGATGTGCACAGGGAACTGACTGGATACATGAGGCAATTCCTCGAAGAGAATGATTTTGATAAGGCTCTGGAGAATATGAGGGACAATAG
>JALWNS010000159.1 GCA_027083655.1 Bacteroidales bacterium
TACAATTTTATATAAATTCTCTTTAGCCTCAAATAAAATTAACAAACTTTATTTTGCTAATGATTCTAAATTAGAACCTTTTATTACTTGATTTTGCTGAAAATCAAAGACTTTTTCATCTAAAGTTTTATTTAAGACAGTGCGGAGACCTGCAACAGGTACGAAACTTTTAAGCAAAATATCTTTGTCTTTAATCTTTAGGAGAGTTTGTTTATGTTTTATATTCAAATCCCCATCCAATTTTATAAGATCATCTGTATAATCATTGAAGGTATAAAATCCTCTATCTATACAAAAAATCTCTGTACCAAAAACTTGAAACTTTCTTCCATTAATATCCACGTAAAAATTATCTGGATAAATAATTTTATAGCAGGGTTTGTTACCTTCATTAAAGCCTAAAAACTTAACCTTGATTTCACCAGAGAGTGTCGATTGTGAAAATTGATAATTATAAAACTTGATATTCAAATCAGAAAAAAGTCTGGCAGTACTGCTAGAGCTATGCACTTGCACACTGTTTATATCCAGTGGAGCTTTATCGAAAAGTGCACTGTAAAATATCTCAAGGACTGCTTTTGTTGTAGATGTAATTATCTCATTTGCCTGGTACTCCAGGTTAGCGGCATGCTTATCTTTTCGTATATAAATAAAATTTGCCAGAGAAATAATAATCAATGATACTGCTAATATTTTGAATAAAGTTTTCATAACCTAAGCTTTTTACTATATATACACAAAAGTAAGCAGGAAGGATACAAAAAAAGCCCGCAAATTAATCTTTGCGGGCTTTGTCTGTGAATTTACGTGCTTTTACTAATTAGTCTAACAAACCATAATCCAGGCGGTCCTTGCATCCAAAATTAAAGTTCAACCCAAAATGGAAATTTGCAAGCTGCGTTTTCTTCAACCACAATGTTGCAGAATTCTGGTCTGGTGGTGTATTGCTATTGGTAAAATAGCTTATACCAAAATTAGGCAAAGCCAGGTTATCCGTTATAAAATAAAGCTGCATTGGGCCAAGCTTCAATGCTAAACCCATACCAAAATTGTTATAACTGTGTGGATAAATGGAATATGTTCCTGTTAGGGACCAACCATAACCAACATTAACGGCAGCTGAGAAATGGTAAATATTCATCCAATTACGTGGCTGTAGCTTTATTGATTGAAAAGCAAAACCAAGGCTAAGGTACTCAACCGGTTTTACCGCAACACCCAAATAAATTCTTGTATTCAAATAGGTAGTGAATTCATTATCTGCAACTGTAGGTTCTATGAGTGTCTTTAATGTGTCAATAAACTTTTCTGTAGCGTTAGTATCGTTAAGAATATCGAGTCCATCGAAATAATAAGATGTTTCCTGGTGGGAAATCTCTTTAGAATTTGTTTTCCATTTAATATATCCTAGGTCAATAATACTACCAGAGACCTCAACATATTTAATAGGCTTGTAAACAAACCCCAGGTCCAAGGCCCAACCATGGTTATTTGGCGAAATTATACTCTTCAGTGTACTAAAACTTGGATTATTACTATAAGCCAACAAAGCAGAATTTGAATCTACAACGAGGCTATCTGTATAAGTAAACCCAACCGGTCCGGCATAAAAGAAGTCGTAGGCAGTCGTAATATTCATTGGATAATTCGCATCATTAGCAGTATCTATAGTCAAATTAAACGTCGTAGAGCGTGTATAGAAGGTGGCTAACCCCGTTAGCCTCTTTATAGAAGCTCCAATTGTCAGGTCTTTTGTAAGCTTAAAACCGGCGCTTAATGAAGTTTGCTTGTAGATTGTAGAAGACAAATTAAAATCTGTCAAAACAAAAGAAGGATTAGATGGGGATATTCCCTGTGCCAGAAACTCCATCAAACCACGTGGATAATTTGCATAAAAACTAGCTTTGATTGAATGATCCATGTGTAAATACAATGGATAACCTATCCGTACACCAAAGCTGAATAAAGAAATCTGGTTTGAGTTGTACAAATAATTAAAATCTGCCGAATTAGATGCAATCTTATCAAAATCAACATAATACTGTCCAGCGTTGTCCACAGAAAAAATATTATTCACATTTAATGTTGACAAAAATAGGGATGTATTTAAATTAAGCATTGGAAACGAGAAGGAAAAACCACAATCTTGCATCCTGGCAGGATTGGTGTAGATGCTCTGGCGCAAATTCGTCATATAATATGATGTTGCTAGCTGTGGGAAAGCCGCTATAGAAAGCAGTATAAACGTAAATATTGCTACTATTCTCTTCATTGTCTTGAGTTTTTAGGGTTAAAACGAAGTGGCATATTGAACCTTGGCACCTATTTTTATATTGAGATAATTGGAAGATAATATCTTTACAAATTGGGGTCTATCAGAATTTGTAGTATTGAACTTTGCATATATTAACAAACGCTCTTTTCCGTTATAATTCTGTAAATTAACAATATTTGTATGACTGAGGTGTAACTTGGAAGTCGACACCACAGCCCTAATAGGATTGCCATCAAGGTCTGTCTCTGCAGGTAGTAAGTCAATAACAGGTCTTAGTGTCACTAGCTTTGTTCCGACTATTATGTTAAGTGTGTCTGTAGATGTAACAAAATCTGGATTGGTCAAAACTGCCAGTGTATCTGATACTAATGAGTCAACAAAAGCCATATAAACTGTACCTCCTAAAGGTATAGCGTTCTCTGCTATTGCTTTTACCAATATATCTTGGATAACACTATCACTTAGTGGAAGATCTATATCAGTAGTGTCTGCTATCACTATATCTTTTGCATACAAATATAGTGGAATATCAACGAGCAAATCAGAATAAACATATTGGTCTGTTGTTATATCTGCAGTTGGGTTTTGCTGGGGCACATTACCAGAAATTACCAACCTTACCTTATCTGGTTTTATAGCAAGAGCTTCCGAGAGCTGGGGAAAATTAGTTGAATCTATTACTACAGTGTCATATGCAGGATTTGTTCCGTCTGATGCATGGATTGTGAACGAAATATTTGTACTATAAAAAGCTGTCTGGCCTGTAGCTGAATTGTAAAATCTCAGAGAATCAATATTTGCTTCTGCATAGATAGTTAATGTATTTGTCAAAATAAAAGTAAAAGCAAAACTTCCTAAACCTATCTCGCCTGGCATATTACTTGGCAGAGGTACAGTCTGCTCAAAGGCGATAGGAGGTAGGGCAACTGGTCCAAAAGGAGTATTTGCAGGCCAAGTAGCATTAACACCTAAATCTGATGCTGTAACAACAAAAGACGAATCTAGACGTGCCATTATATGAAGCAAATCCCCTTTATCAACCTCAATCCAAAACTTAGTTGAATCCTGTGATTTGGGTAAGAAATCTTTTATATATTTTGTAGAATTTACCAATGGAGCCATTATTGTACCATCAATTTCGACATATGAGGTACTATCAAACTCTGGGAATTGACTCTTTAAATAATCCCCAAAATTCTGACAAGATGTCAGAACAAATGAAACCAAGATAAACGTGCTTATTACCACATTAATTAATAGCCTATTACGCTTCATTGCTATACTGTTTTAATTTTAGTAAAAATAGAGAAACTTAAAGAAAAAATCAATTTAACCACTGTATTTATGAAATCTCAGTGAGGGGGAAGGAATAAATTTTTTGAATCCTAGCTTATGCCATTTTTTATCTACGTCCTGTATTGTTTGAGGATTTGAAAGGGCTATATCTGGCCATGGCTCTGATATAGGATCAATGCCAACCTTTTTTATTGTTGCATCTATTACAAGTATCTCTCCCTCGAAAAAAATATCTCTTGCAGGAGCAATATTATTCCCGACAAGCCATGCTACCAGGTGCATATCATCTTTTGGAACAATATTATCGACTATAACCAAATAACTTATAAAGGATAAGTCATATCTTGACAAAATTTGTTTAGCTAAATCCTTTGCATTACTTTTTTTGTTAATGAGTAAAACCAATACAGGTATCCCTTTGTCCAGTAAACTTGTATTCACATGGGCTACTTGATCAAACTCATCAACAAGCTTTTTATAATCAAATGGCTTAATCTTTATTTCTTTCTTGTGCTCTTCGTTTTTCTCTTCAGGTAGTTTAACCGTAGCATCAATACCTATTTTTGATCCAAAAGTAAATTTTTCACTTGCATGGTCTAAAACATCACTAGGTCCCTGGCCAAAAAGCAAATCTAACCTTGGGTCAACATTTTTTGTTATAAGGTGTAAAATCTGCTCATAATTATGTATATCAATATCCTGATCAACAACTACCATAACTTTATTAAACATCATCTGGCCTGCCCCCCAAAGTGAGTTAATAACCTTCTTACCTTGGCCAGGATAAGATTTTTTTATTTGTACTATTGTAAAATTATGCCCACATCCTGCAAAAGGTATATCCCAATCAATTATTTCAGGTGATATAGAATTTTTAACAAAAGAAATAAATATGCGTTCTGTGGCCTTGGCAAGATAAGCATCTTCCTGGGGAGGCACCCCTACTACAGTAGCAGGATAAATAGCATTACGGCGATGCGTTATTGCTGTTATATGAAAACGAGGGTAATAATCAGGCTTTGAATAAAATCCTGTGTGATCACCAAAAGGACCTTCTAAAATAAAATCTTCCTCTGGATCAATATATCCTTCTATAACAATATCTGCGTCTTCCGGCACTTCTATATCCTGTGTTATGCATTTGACCAAGTTTACAGGCTTTTTCCGGATGAAACCCGCCAAAATGTATTCGTATAGATTCTCAGGTAGCGGAGCAGTTGCAACATAGGTATAAAGCGGATCACCACCTAGCGCTATAGCTAATGGCATTTTTTTACCAATCTTTTTGTATTTACGAAAATGATGAGCTCCTGTCTTGTGTCTATGCCAGTGCATAGCGGCCAAATCCTTATCAAAAACTTGTACACGGTACATTCCCACATTTCTCTGTCCAGTCAAAGGATCCTTTGTATGAACCAGGGGGAAAGTAAGAAAACGACCTCCATCTTTAGGCCATAGTTGCAGGATAGGCAAGTCAAACAGATTGGGGTCTGTGATTACTACTTCCTGGCAAGCACCCCGGCCTGGCTTGTTTTTTGGCAGGATGTCAGATATTTTCTTAAGGTTAAAAGCTGTCTCTACCTTTTGAAAAAAATTTTTATTTGGTTTGGTAAAGAGCTCAAAGAGCAAATCCAGTTTATAGCCTAATTGTTCCAAGTTATCATGCCCCATAGCAAGGGCTAGGCGGGCTTCTGACCCGAGAAAATTGGTTAGTACTGGAAACCGGGTACCTGTATTTTTAAAAAGCAAAGCTTTACCTCCGTATGGTTGCTTGGATATACGGTCTGTTACCTCTGCAATTTCCAAAACAGGATCCACAAACTCCTCTATCTCTATAAGCAAATTATATTCTCTAAGTTTCTTTACAAAATCATTTAGGCTATGAAATTGCATAAGTCTTTAATTATATTTCAAAATCATCATCTTCCTCTTGCTCCAATTGTATCATATTCATGGGAACGTCAACAAGCTCCCTGATAACCTCTCCATACTCCAAGACATCCTCATCTTCATAATACCAATTAATAGAGGTGTTAGGAGCCTTTTCATAAAGTTTCTTCAACTGTTTGACAATAGTAATAAGCCACTTAGAACAACTTGTATTAAAGTATTCTAGTTTAAAATTGACAACTGTATCTTCTTTTGGCGCCTCAATATACTCTGTTATCCAATTGACAATTGGTAGGTAAAACTTTTCAGAATCTTCTATTAATGAGCGGCCAGATATTTCTATTAAACCTTTATCTTTGTCTAGAATAACTGTAGGAGTTTTATCATTACCTTCTATATATACA
>JALWNS010000160.1 GCA_027083655.1 Bacteroidales bacterium
GGATGACATAATAACATAGAAAAAAACAATAAAAAAGCCCTGTACATAATCTCTATTTTTCTGGAAATCTAGTGATTTTTCATGACTTGTAAAACATTAATTGTGATTTCATGTTTGACTTCTTTTTCAAACTGGGCATACACCACATACTTAATTTCGAAGCATTCGATCATATAATGTTTGTCATTGCTTTAACTGCAATATACTCGATACAGGAATGGAAGAAAGTACTCATTCTGGCAACTGCTTTTACTCTGGGCCATAGCACAACATTAGCCCTTGCGACGCTTAATATTATTTATGTACCTTCTGATTTGATAGAAGTACTCATTGCATTAACAATTTTAATAACAGGTGTTGCAAACTTATTTAAAACAAAAGATGAATTTAACCCCAGGCTACACTGGATAAAATACGCAATAGCTATGTTTTTCGGTTTAATTCATGGCCTGGGCTTCTCCAATTATCTAAAATTCATGCTAGGAATGAAGAAAAATATTGTACTACCTCTTTTTGCCTTCAATATAGGACTGGAAGTAGGCCAGATAGTAGTAATAAGCATTGTTTTACTCACTAATTATATCCTCATCAACAAACTAAAGGTAAAACAAAGGGAATGGAATCTTGTACTTTCCGGGGCTGCAATAGGTATGGCATTGTTGCTAATAGTTGAGAGGGTACCTGCATTATTTGGGGCATAAATTCATGCTTTACCAGATAAATCCCTAAGCTTCTTGTATAGAATTAGTGTCACCCATGCATCCGTAGCTGCATAGACCAGTTGCCCCTCTGTTAGCCTCCTTTGCTCCCAATTGGACAGGCGCTGGCGCTTTGATAATCTATGGCCAAGTAGTATTGCCGTTAATTTTTTGAGACTCATATTCTTTAGTCCAAACTCCTTTGCATATTTCTGCAAATCAACAAAACCTTTTGGTGTAATATCTTTAACCTTACGACGTAGTTGGTGAAAATCTGAGCTTAGATCAAAGCCCACCTTAATAATTTTTTCATTCTCAAGTATTTCGCGAAGCTCTTGTGGAAAAGAAATCATGTTTATACGAAACAGAAAACAATCCTTTTCGGTGGCAAGCTGTACAAGGGAAAGAGAATAAGATTGGCCTTTGCGGAAGGCAGGTCTTGTTTCTGTATCAAAACCTAAAATCTGGGCATTTTTTAGCCTTTGATAAGCAAAGCCTACTTTTTCTGCGCTGTCTATAACATGTATATGTCCAGGAAAATAAATCAACGGTAAATCCTTTATTTGCTCATTACTTATGTCTGATGGAAATTTTTTCATTAATATTTTAATTCTTATTTTTCTTAACAATTCGTTATTTTGCAAAATTACAAAATCAAATAAACATTAAAACCATAAGTCATGATTGAACTCATTACACAAGTCAAAGATGAGAAAATATTGGAAAATGCAGTACAGCGCTACAAAGAAAGAAAGATTCTTCTACCTACTTTTGCACAATTAAAAGATCCTATTAACCTCGTTCCGCAACCAATCAAAGATTCATTAAAAAATATAGGCTTGTGGGACCTGCACCCTCTTAATCTTTTTAGAATAACATGGCACAATGAACCAAAAGAATTTGGTGGTACCTATGGTCCAGTTAACTACCTGGAAATACCTAAAGAGCTCTCTGGTGTAAACGCACGTATCGTCATGCTTATAGGTAAATGGTTCCCTACTGGTGCACATAAAGTAGGAGCCGCTTATGGTTGCCTAGTCCCCCGTTTAGTTACCGGTCAATTTGACCCAACATACCATAAAGCCGTGTGGCCTTCGACAGGAAACTACTGTCGCGGAGGTGCTTTTGATTCAAAAATCATGGGAGTACATGCAATAGCCATTCTCCCAGAAGAAATGAGCCGAGAAAGGTTTGAGTGGTTACGTGATTACGTACAAGCAGAAGTTATCGCAACACCTGGATGCGAGTCAAATGTAAAAGAAATTTACGATAAAGTATGGGAACTGAGGGAGACATGTAAAGAGTGTGTTATTTTTAACCAGTTTGATGAATTTGGCAATGCGGTCTGGCACTATACAATAACTGGACCCGCAGCCGAAGAAGTTTTTAATACATTGAAAAAAGACAATTCTAACCTGGCAGCTTTTGTATCTGCGACAGGATCTGCAGGGACAATAGCAACAGGCGATTACTTGAGGTCAAAATTCCCATTCATAAAAGTCGTAGCTTCTGAGGCTTTACAATGCCCAACTTTATACATGAATGGTTTTGGTGGCCACAGGATAGAAGGTATTGGAGATAAACATGTACCATGGATTCATAACGTAAAAAACACTGATGTAGTAACTGCTATTGACGACGAGGACACTATACGGCTTATGAGATTATTCAACGAACCAGAAGGACAAAAGTTTTTAATAGAACAAGGTGTCCCTCAGGACACTGTTAATAATCTTCATCTCCTGGGTATATCTAGCATAGCCAATTTACTTTCATCAATCAAAGTAGCAAAATACTTTGAGCTTACAGAAGACGATATAATAATAACTGTAGCAACTGATTCTATGGATTTGTACCAATCGCGCCTTGCTGAACAAAGGGAAGAAAAAGGAGAATACACTTACATACAGGCTGCTAAAGATTTTGAAAAAGCATTGGTAGGACAGCAGACAGACTATCTCAAAGAGCTTAATTATCAATCCAGAAAAGCAATACACAACCTTAAATATTACACATGGATAGAACAACAGAAAAAAGAGCTCGAAGACTTAAACCAGCTATGGTACGACCGGAATATATGGAAACAAATATTCTCACAAACCCAACGTTGGGATGAATTAATAGATGAGTTCAACAGGCGTACTGGCATGTACGAATACTATGGTATCAAAAAATAAATAATCATGAAAACATGCTTTCACACACATTCTAGATATAGCGACGGCAAAGTTTCTATAGACAGGATTATCCAGTCCGCAATAGATCATGGTTTCGAACGTGTGGCACTGACCGACCACGGGCCAGTGCCCTTTCCTTCTGAATGGAATATGCCATACGATAAAATGTTTGCATATTTAGAAGATCTAAAACAAGCCAAAGACAAATACAGGAACAAAATACTAGTTCTCAAAGGATTAGAAGCAGATTTTCTGCCAGGTCTAAAGCAGATAACTTTTTTCCGTGATATGGGTTTTGATGTATTGGTAGGAAGCGTACATTATGTTAATCAATTTGATGATGGTACACCATTTAATATAGATAAGTCTTCAGATACTTTCATAAAAGGCCTTAGAGAGATTTATAATAATGATATACAGAAACTTGCACAAGATTACTATCATCTAGTCATAGAAATGGTGACCAAAGATAAACCAGACATTGTTGCTCATCTGTCTTTGATCGAAAAGTACAATCACCGTCTCGGGGGTATAATCGACACAGAGGCTAAACATTACCGTGACCTGGTAAAAATAGCTCTTTATATCATTAGCCTGTCAGACACTGTTCTGGAGATTAATGCTCGTAGTTTTTATAGAGGCTTGTCTGATGATTTCGTACCTGGCATGTGGACAGTAAAAGAAGCACAAAAACTTGGTATCGATATAACAATAAATGGCGATGTCCATGCCCCAGAAGACTTTGGGAAATATTGGAAAGATGCAATTGATTTTGTCAAGGCAGCAGGCTATGATGAAATAGTAGTATTTGGAGAAAAAGGAAATCGAGAAAAAATAAAAATAAATTAGCACAATGAAGTTTCATTACAAATGTACAACTTGTGGACAGGAATATCAAACAGATGATGTCATTTACTTATGTCCCAAATGCGAAAAGACTAACGAACCGGACCAGCCGCCGCGGGGAGTATTAAAAGTGTTGTATGACTATCAGGCTCTTACGCATAATTTTGAGGAACTAAAAAAACAGGAATTTCTCCCTGTTTTACCTATTAAGTCTCTTAGCTCATTACCGAATCTTCGCATCGGTAAGACCCCGCTTTATTCAGTACGGCACATAGATAATAATAAACTGGATTTTGAGCTTTACATCAAGGATGATTCTCAGAATCCAACTTTTTCATTCAAAGATAGGGCATCGGCAATAGTATCTGCCTTTGCCAAAGAACATGGTATTAACACTATTGTAGCTGCTTCAACCGGTAATGCAGGAAGTAGCCTTGCAGGAATTGCCGCTGCACAACAACAAAATGCCATAATTTATGTTCCTTCTTCTGCTCCCAAGGCAAAACTAACACAGATTTTAATGTATGGTGCAGAATTGCGCACTGTTGATGGCAATTATGACATGGCCTTTGACTTGAGTATAGAGGCTACCCAAAAACATGGTTGGTACAACCGTAATACTGCATACAATCCTTTGACTATCGAAGGGAAAAAAACAGTATCGTTTGAGTTGTTTGACCAGTTGGGATTAGTACCTGACCATATCTTCGTACCAGTTGGTGATGGCGTAATTATCTCTGGAGTATACAAAGGCTATGAAGATTTATTAAAGCTCGGGATAATAGACCGTATGCCGACTATTGTAGCTGTCCAGGCGCAGGGAAGCTCTAATTTGATTAATAATATCTTCCACAATGCTTTTGAATACACCCCAAGTAAGACAATAGCGGACTCTATCTCTGTGGATGTACCAAGAAACTTTTTTATGGCAAGGGATTTTATCTGTGAGTATGAAGGGGAAGTCGCCTCAGTTAGCGATGAAGAAATATTACATGCCTCTAAAGTTCTGGCCCGTAATACAGGAATTTTTGCCGAACCAGCTGCCGCAGCTGCATTTGCCGGCTTTTTAAAATACTATGAAAATGGGCAGCTATCAAAAAATACTGTTAACATTGTTCTATCAACTGGAAGTGGACTAAAAGACCTTGATGCCGTTCAGGGTATTATTTAAATTTTTAGTAATTTATTTGCCAAATTTCAAAAATAATAGTGATTATGAAAAAAATAGCAATTTTTATACTAAGCTTCTTATTTACAGGAACATTATTAACAGCTCAAAATGTTATTATCCAGGGTAAAGTTATTAACAGGACACCTGAGATCAATAAAGTATGGCTACGGCAATTAGTACAGAAAAAAGATGTAGCACAAACAGAGCTCAACGAAGATGGAACGTTTAAATTGGAAATCAACCTTCAGTATCCTGACTTCTTTGGTTTAATGATTAACCAACAAAAATACGTTATGTTGGTGCTTCAGCCCGGTGACCAAGTTAATATTACAGTGGATGCAAAGAATCCGGCTAATTCTATTATATCAGGCTCTTCACTAACACAGGTTATCCTCGATGCAAGGCAAATTGACAAGCAAATAAACGTGGAGTTGGAGCAATACAGGCAAAAATTACAGGAAAAGCAAAGAGAGCAATATGCACATTTAGTCGAAAAGAACCTCGGGAAAGTTTCTTCAATAGTTATTGCCCAACAGCTTCCCATGGACAAATATTATGATGTACATGAAAAACTGGCAAAAAGTCTTAAGGCATACGAACAAAACCCCTATGTTAAACAATATATCGAAAGTGTAGAAGCTTATGGTAAGACACGTATCGGGACACTTGCCCCAGATATTGCACTACCCAACCCAGAAGGAGATACAATCCGTTTATCACAGACACGGGGGAACTATGTATTAGTTGACTTCTGGGCATCCTGGTGCCGTCCTTGCCGTGTAGAAAGCCCCAATCTCGTCCAAGCTTATGAAAAATATCACGACAAGGGTTTCACTATTTTCAGTGTATCCCTGGACAGAAGCAAACAAGCATGGATTGAGGCTATAGATGCAGACGGACTAGGTAAATGGTATCACGTAAGCGACTTGAGAGGATGGCAAAGTGAGGCA
>JALWNS010000161.1 GCA_027083655.1 Bacteroidales bacterium
ATAGAAGAACTTACTTTTGATTGCATTATTGGCATTTTAGACTTTGAGAGGCTAACTCCTCAACAAGTTATAGTCAATATTGAGATTGACTATAATTATGAAACAAACAATTTTATAAATTATGCTAATCTAAACAAAAAACTAACTAATCATGGTAAGTGTAAAAAAACGCAAAGGAAGAATTGGTATACTAACTGGAGGTGGCGATGTACCTGGGCTCAACCCGGCTATACGTGCTATCACTATCAGGGCCAAAAGGGAAGGGTATGACGTAGTTGGTATCCGCCGTGGCTGGGCCGGTCTAGTAGATTTAATACCAGATAAAAAAGTTGATAACTCCAATAACTTCATAGAACTTACAGAAACCTTGGTAAATAAAGTAGGACGTACTGGCGGTACCTTTCTACACACTTCCCGTACTAATCCACAGAGAATCCCAAAACAATTTTTACCTGAGCATCTGAAAGATAGCTACCAGGACGATATTAATGATGTAACAAAGCATGTACTCAAAAACTTAGAATATCTTGGCATAGACTATTTAATACCAATAGGAGGCGATGACACTCTTAGCTACGCAGTACGCCTCATGCAAGAAGGTGTAAAAGTTATAGGTATACCAAAAACTATGGATAACGATGTTCCTGGAACAGACTATTGCATTGGTTTTAGTACTTGCATTACAAGAACAATTAATCTTACCAATCAATTACGAACTACCGCAGGCTCTCACGAACGTTTCCTTGTTATAGAAGTTTTTGGCCGTTATGCAGGCTTCACGGCAATGCTTCCTACCATGGCAGGAGCTGCCAACCGTTGTGTTATACCTGAATATGAATTCGATATAGAGCATCTGACACAACTTATGGTAGAAGACCGCGACAAAAATCCAAGTAATTATTCTGTTGTGCTCATTTCCGAAGGAGCTAAATTCAAAGGAGGTGATATGGTATTCGAATCAAATGAAAAGGACATGTTCGGCCATAAAAAACTGGGCGGTATAGGTGACCTTGTCTCTAAAGCATTAAAAGAGCTATCTGCTAAATACAATAATGGACGCCCTATACAGGTAGTTAATCAAAAACTTGGATACCTCGTACGTAGTGGAGACCCGGATGCTATTGACTCTATCGTACCAATGGCATTCGGAAACCTTGCCCTAGATATGGTACTCAAAGGATTACATGGCCGCCTTGTTGTCCTAAAAAATGGACGTTATGACAATGTGCCAATCGATGTTGTAACTAGTACTAAAAAGGTTGTAGATGTTAAGAAATTTTACAATACAGAAAGACTAAGGCCATACTATAAGAGCTTTGAATTGCAACCCTTATTCGTCATGACCAGCGAAGTGTAAAAGTAAAAAATAAAGACATAACATAATTTTATGGCGCCTTGACAGGCGCCTTTTTTACGTAAAATCTAAACAGTTTATCAAAAACTAATTTAAAACATTGTTAGCATTTTGATTTTAGTGCTTTTGTAGATAATTTTGTTTAAACCGAAAAAAACAAAAAATGCCATCAAACGATAACGTTATAGAAGTAAATCTTTTACAAGTCATATCCAAGTCATATAAAAAAACAAGAAAAAAATTCTCTAACTTCTTCAGGTACACTTTTAGAATATCTATTAAATTTTTTTATATAACTCTGTTGGGCTTAGCTTCAATTTTGGCTTTATATTTTTATGACACTTCCAGACCACCTTTTTATTACAGTGATTTGGTTTTAGGCTCACAAACTATCAATAGCCAAATTCTTATTACTGAAATAAACAAGCTTAACAAGTCTATCAAAGCCGATCCTTCTATCCTAGACCTTAATCCCAAAGACTTGAAAAACATCGTATCAATACAAGCATATTATTACATTGATATTGACAGGGACCAGATGCCAGATTATATCGACCTGGACAATAGCTATGCAATCAAACACAAAAAAGACACCATTTTACAAAGATTGTCAGACCGCTTTGTAGTAAGAATTATGTATACAAAGTTTTTAACATCCACGGCTTTAAAAGAATTACAAAATAGCATTGTTAACTACCTAAACTCAATAGAGTATAATCAAAACTTAAATTCAGTAATTAAAAACAACCTTTTACAAAGGCTTGAAGTTACAAAGAGACAATATGAGACTATTGATTCGGCGACAAAACTTTATTACAGAAGCTTTACCGAAACATTTATTCCTGCACACAACACTAACCAGTTAGTTTTCTTGGGAGAAAAGTACCAGACAGATTTACAACTTTACCACCAACAAATACTCAAACTTTATGAGAGGGTTTTAAGATGCCAAGAAGTGATTAGTTTTACTGAAAAACCTGTCTACACTATTTCACCTGCTTTATATAGAGAAAACGCAGAACAAACTTATAAATATTTTACAACCACTAATATACTATTAATTATTATCCTGACTTTTATAATTTTGCTTATCTTTGATAAACTTTTATTTCCAGACAAAAACAAAAATCACAAAAGCCATGTCAATTAAGACATTAGACCAAATCCTGGAAGCCGTTAGATCAAAGCCCAAGAAGCGCCTTGTTGCAGCTTTTGCTAATGATGATCATACCATAGAAGCTGTTAATCAAGCCATTGACCTGGGTTTAATTGATGCAACATTAGTAGGAGACCATGATGTTATTCTCCAGGTCTGCCAGAACTTAGGTATTAATCCAGATAAATTCAAAATCGTTGATGTAAAGGATGATGTCGCCGCCGCTAATAAAGCCGTTGAACTTATTAATAATGGCCAGGGCGACATCATCATGAAAGGCACTGTTAGCACAGACAAATATCTCAAGGCTATATTAAACAAAGAATTTGGCCTTGTACCTCCCAAAGGTTTGCTTGCACATATAGCTGTCACACAAACGCCTAATTACCACAAGTTATTGATTGTCTCAGACGTAGCTATTATTCCTCATCCAGACCTTAAACAAAAAGTTACTATTGTCAAATATCTTATCAATACAGCACACAGACTAGGTATCGAACAGCCCAAAGTAGCTCTGGTAGCAGCAACAGAACAAGTTACAGATGCTGTCCCTTCGACCATAGATGCAGCTATTATAGCTAAAATGGCACAACGTGGACAGATCAAAGGTGGTATTGTTGACGGGCCAATGGGCTTTGACCTTGCTATCGACCAGGATAGCGTTAGAATTAAAAAATTTGACTCTCCAGTGGCAGGTGATGCAGATTGCATTCTTTTCCCAAATATAGAGGCAGGAAATGTTTTTTATAAAACCAATAGCAAACTGGCAGGAGGACTTTCTGGTGCTATAGTGGCAGGTGCTAAAGTGCCTATCGTGCTTACCTCACGTGGCGACAGTCCCCAGACCAAGATGTATTCTATTGCATTAGGTGCTTTGCTTGCATAAATAACCTTCCGGCTAACAATAACAAAGGCGGTCTAAAAAGACCGCCTTTGTTATTATCCTAAAATTAACAATTTATACACCAGGCAAATCTTAGCTTTGTTGAAAAACTGCACACTAAATTAATACTACCCTGGCTACTGGAAATTATTAGACTTTTGGCATAATGTTATCCTTTTTTAAGCTCCTCTTTTTCTAAAATCCTGGTAGTGGCATAGTCACTGTAGGTATAAGTAATAAAAAGCCAAGCAAAATTAAAATTAACATTAAAGGTGCTATCCACTTAACCCATTTAACGTATGGAATCTTTGCCACTTCCAACACACCTATCAACACGCCAGAAGTGGGTGTTATCATATTTGTAAACCCATCACCTAATTGATATGCCATGACCGTAGCTTGCTTTGATAGTCCAATGTATTCGGAGAAAGGAGCCATTATAGGCATCGTAATAGCTGCCTTAGCTGAGCCAGACGGTATGAGGATATTAAGTATGGTTTGGATAACGTACATTGAACCTACTGTCGCCACATCACTCATTCCATCCATCTTGTTAGCCATCCACCATAAGATTGTATCTAATATTTGTCCATCCTCGAGGATAATTATTATTCCACCAGCCAGACCAACTACCAAACCTGCAGTAAGTATATCCTTTATTCCTTCGATAAACTTACGGGCAATATCATTGGCAGAATACCCATAAGCCACACCACTTAGCAGTCCCATTGCAAAGAACAAAGAGGCTATCTCCATAATGTACCATTGGTAGCCCATTACGCCTACTATCAAGAAAAGAATTGTGAACATCAGTATTGTCAAAATAAAGAAGTGGACACTTTTCCTCAAGGATAGTATTGATATGACAACAAAAAGACCAGTAAGTACAGGAATAAAAGGAGCACTAATTTTCTTCTGTCCAAAAGACAATGTCGTATCAGGATAATAAACAGAGAACAATACTAATGCAATGGTAATGAGCAGAAATACCACCCATGCTGTGCGTGGGGTATGATAATCAATTTTTGCGTGGTGGCTATCTTCTGTTATTTTCCGCCAGTGCGCATCCTCTTCATATACAGGGGAAAGCTGCGGATTTTTTCTTACACGGTTGGCATACCAAAGGATATATGCAATGCCCACAATATTTATTATCACCCATGCAAAAGCCCTGTATTCTATACCAGAGAACAGTGGCAAGCCTGCTATACCCTGGGCTATACCGATTGTAAAAGGATTAAGTATAGCCCCGGCAAAACCTAGCCCTGCAGCAACGAAGACCATTGAAACACCCACTATAGAGTCATAGCCCATTGAAATTGCTAGAGGTACCAATATAACGATAAAAGCAATCGTCTCTTCGCTCATGCCAAATACAGCCCCAAAAACGCTAAAAACAAGCATTATTAGCACGATAATTATATTATTAACACCAATAAACCGTAAAAACCTGCTTTTCTCTAATTTTTGGGTAAAATTTAAAAATTCAAATATACCCACATTGACAGCATTAGTGGAATTAACCACCCAGAAGGCACCTCCAACAAGAAAAATGAAAACAATAATACCTGCCTGTCTGACAAATCCTTTAAAAGGCGCGGCAAAAACCTGCCATGTTTGTGGATTATTCTTAGTGAACTCAAATTTAGGCCTCATTACTTCGTGTCCGTCAATCCTTACTTTCTCATATACAACCTGCTCTTGAACTGTCCCATCAGGTGCAGTAACTGTCTCTTTGACGTAATGCCCTCCAGGAATTATCCATGTCAATACTGCAGAGAAAACAACAATGGAGAAGACAATAACAAAGGTGTGAGGGATCTTCTTCATAGTGTAAGCTTTTTTGGCAATATTTTATTTTATCCATAAAGCAAATAAATTTAAATTTGACTGCCAAACAAACATCAGATAGTATGAATATTCTAGATATAAATGACAGGCTAAGCGGCAGTGTCGCAACTGTTGGTAGCTTTGATGGAATACACCTTGGCCATAGAAAAATTTTTGAACAGGTAAAACAAATAGCCTCAGATTTAAATCTTCCAGATGTTATTATCACATTTCGCCAGCACCCGCGTTTTGTGGTACAACCCGGTTATGACCTCAAACTATTGACCACAATAGACGAAAAAATTAGTCTCATAGAAAAAACAGGAGCCGGTATGCTACAACTCTTGAAGTTTGACAGGCAAATGGCTTCATTGACTGCAGAAGAGTTTGTAAAACAATATCTTGTTGACAAGTTAAATGTCAAAGCCCTCGTCGTAGGTTTTAATCATAGATTCGGCAAAGACCGCGGCGGTGACTATGAACAGCTCGTTAGCCTGGGTCAAAAATATGGCTTTAGTGTTCACAAAGTAGATCCTGTTTTATAC
>JALWNS010000162.1:0-4373 GCA_027083655.1 Bacteroidales bacterium
GCATTATAATTATTCTCTTCATTTTTGGCAGATTAAGAGAATTCTGAATTTTAGTTTAAAATTTCTTTATAAAAAAATTTTTTTTCACATTTGACTGATATTTTTGACCAAACGAAAATTTCTTTTTATGGACAAAAAGGAATTAAAAGTTAGTGCTATACAGGACGGCACAGTAATAGACCACATTCCTGCAAAAGACCTTTTTAAGGTTATCAAAATTTTGAAGCTGGAGGATTGCAAGGAGCAAATTACCTTTGGTACGAATCTCGAGAGTAAAAAATTAGGTAAGAAAGCCATTATAAAGATTGCTAACCGTTTTTTCAAACAGGAGGAGATTAATAAAATTGCCTTAATAGCTCCTGTTGCTAACCTAAACATAATCAAAGATTACCAGGTAGTTGAGAAAAAACGTGTAGAGCTTCCAGATCAAATAGAGGGTATTGTACGTTGTTATAATCCCAATTGTATTACTAATCATGAACCTATAACCACTAAATTTACAGTTGTTTCGCGGGAGCCTTTGCAGCTGAAATGCCATTATTGCGAAAAGATCACAGATGAAAATCATATTGAAATAATCTGAGAATGTTTGAATTGGATACAAAGAAAATACAGGAACTAAAGCCACATATATTAAGTGCAAAAAAAATAGTCTTAATAGGCCATACTTCACCAGATGGAGATGCAGTATCCTCTGTCCTGGCACTTTTCCTTGCTCTGAAGAAAATAACAAATGCACAGGTTTATCCTGTATTGCCTGATGAAATTCCTAATTATGTAAAATGGTTTGATCATATAAATGACTTAATTATTGACAGTAGAGCGCCAGAGCTTTTGGATAATGCAGACATAGTGTTTTGCTTAGATTTTAATGAGGCTAAAAGGGTAAATCACCTATCTGAGAATTTACTTAGTTCCAGGGCTATAAAAGTTCTGATTGACCATCATCCTCAGCCAGAGAATTTTGTAGATTATAGTTTTTCATACCCTACTGCTAGCTCCACTGCAGAGATAGTATATTATTTCATTAAAGCTTTGGATAAGGATTTGTTAGACAGGACAATTGCTATTTATCTTTTCTCCGGCATACTTACCGATACTGGAGTATTTATACATGATTCGGCTGACTCCCAAACTTTGGCCGTAGCTTCAGACTTAATGAGTTATGGTATAGACAAAGGTGATATCATTAAAAAGCTTTTTAATAATTACTCAGAAAATAGAATGCGGTTAATGGGATATCTTCTTTTCAAAAAGATGAAGATATATTATGAGCATGAGGTAGCAATTATAACACTAACACAGGGGATTATGAAAAGGTTTAATTTTAAGCTTGGCGATCACGAAAATATAGCAAACCTTCCTCTGTCAATACAAGGTGTAGAAATTTCTATTTTTGTAATGGAACGCCAAGATAATCTTAAGGTTTCTTTCAGGTCGAAAGGTAAGTATAATGTAAACCTTATTGCTCGTGATTACTTTTCTGGTGGAGGGCATAAAAATGCAGCAGGCGGTTCTTTCCAGGGATCCATTCGTAAACTAAAAAAATACATCGAAAACCAAGTTTTCCCAAATCTAAAAAAATACTTGGTATGAAACATTTTTCTTTTCTAATTCTAATTATTTTTATCCAATTGCTAGGTTCATGTATTAAATCTAACCAACCTTCCCCCCCACCACATAAAGATAATTATGAGGAAAAACTTATCCAGATTAACAAATACTTAATAGAAAAAGACCAGCGTATTATAGAGGATTATGTTAAGACACAGGGGTGGAACATGAAAAGGGATTCGGCAGGAATGTGGTTTGAAATTCTCAAGCAGGGTAGTGGACCTATTCCCAAAGATGGAAATGTGGTAAAAATTGAATACAAGGTATGGTTGTTAAACGGTAAGTTGTGTTATAGCTCAGACTCTACGGGATTGATTTCTTTTAGGGTAAATCATAGCAATGTTATCCGGGGACTTAATGATGCCGTTCAGATGTTACACTTAGGTGGCGAAGGCCGGTTTATTTTTCCTCCGTATATGGCATATGGATTATTAGGAGACCAGAAATGTATCCCAACCAGGTCTATTGTTGTTTATTACATAAAATTAGTTGAAATAAAATAAATTCTTTTTTAAACATCAGAAAATCACAAAAACAAACATTTACATAATCTTTATATGCTTTTTTTTCGTATATTTGAGTAGAAAACAGTAAAGAAAGTATAATCATGAAAAAACTTTACTACATAGTCCTGGTTGCAATTAGCATGACATTATTCTCATGCGGCGTCCAGTCAATTGCTACACAGCAAGGTTATGATGATTTGTATATTACATCTGAGCAAGATGTATCGGCTAGAAATGCACGCCAGAATGGGCAAGCTCTTACAAAGGGTAATGCACAAGACTTAGATACTATTGACTTGGTTAATCCATCACCAGATTTAGCTTCTTTTAAAGATACTGCAGAAGGATATTTTTATTTAGATGATGAAAGCTATGATGCAAGGATGCGTTTACTTTATGGAGGCTATTATCCTGATTATAACTTTTATTATTACGATTTAGATCCATGGTACTGGGATCCATACTGGTATAGTCCATACCGTGTTTCTATTTATTATGGTTATCCTTATGGATTTTATGGATCATATGCACGGGGTTATATAAATGGATATTGGAATGGCTACTGGGATGGCTATTATTTGGCTAGATATTGGGATGCAAACTGGTATGGATCATGGGGCTATGTTTACTGGGATCCATGGTATTATAGCAGAAGATATGGAATAAATTATTATTATACGCCTTCATATTATTATGGTACCTATTACACAGCTTACAATGATTACAACGGTCGTGAGCGTACTTACGGACATAGGGTAAGTTCAAGTGTTACATCTTCTTCTACTCCTAGACCCAGGGATCGGTATGATGCTACAGTGAAGCGTGATAGAGAAGTTAATGCCACTAGAATGACAAGTACAAATACTAGAAGCCAGACAAGGTCTTACCTGCCAAGAAGTACACAAACAGGTACAAGACAAGCTAGTTATAGGACACGAAGTGATTACCGTGGTGGAAACACACAGGTAAGAAGAACGAATACTAATGGAAACAGGTCAAGAGGAAATACTAATAGCCATACACGTACAAGAAGGGATAATTCTTATTTCAAGGACAGGGATGGAAATTATACTCCAAGGCGCGATATGTCATACAGAACTTTAGGACGTACATATAGGTCCCCGTATACCGTAAGAGGTACAGAGACCCATGCCCGTTCTGCTAATGAATATCGTTCATATACTAGACCTGATTATAATAGAAGCAATAGTTATTCTCGTCCTAGTTATAATAGATCTAGATCTTCAACGAGTAATTTCAGAAGTGGTTCTTATTCACGTGGCTCAAGCTACTCGAGTGGACGTAGCTCTGGCTTCTCAACAGGTTCACGTTCTAGTAGTTCTTCTTCATCTTCTTCTAGTTCACACTCAAGTGGACGCCGCAGGTAATTTGTTGATACGCTTAGTTTAAAAACATAAAAAATTAAAACAATGAAAAAAGTTTTATTAACTTTTGCAGGGCTCGTATTGTCTCTTTTTCTTGTTGCACAAAATGAATTTGATGCACTGAGATTTAGCCAGATATATTATTACGGGACAGCAAGATCTATGTCAATGGGAAATGCTTTTACAGCATTGGGAGCAGATCCTGGAGCTATTGCCTATAATCCAGCAGCTATTGCTTTGATAAGGAAATCTGATATTTCCATTACACCTGGTTTTAAAGTAGCCCAGAGCTCTGCAGATTTTAATGGGAATATACAAAATGATATTAAGTATAAATTTACGTTAAATAATTTATCTTTAGTTTTTGTTAGCAAGAAGAATAATGGTCCTATTAAACATTTTAGCTTTGGTTTCACATACAATAGAATCAGGGATTTCAATCAGCGTTTATGGATAGAAGGTGTTAATGACAAAGGCTCTATGCTTGATGATTTTATGTACAATGCAGATGGAATTTATCCAGATGACCTTAATCCGTTTAATACTTATTTGGCATATTGGACGTATCTTATTGATGTGGCAGATTCTAATTCTTTGAGCTATACTAACCCATTGTGGATATCGGGAGGACCATATTATGGAGAAACACAACGTAAGATTGATCGGAGGTCTGGCAGTGGGTCTTCTTTTGATTTTTCTGCAGGTATGGACATTGGTGACTTTTTGTACATGGGTTTTTCTGTTGCTAGTATAAACATGAGCTATATTTCTCAGTCAGAATATTCGGAATTTAATTTTAACCAAGCAGTTGACCTAAAAGATTTTAGATTTAATGAGAATTTGAAGAATGATGTTAGTGGTCTGGCAG
>JALWNS010000162.1:4383-5712 GCA_027083655.1 Bacteroidales bacterium
GTCTGGCAGTCAAATTGGGGTTGATTTTCACACCTATAAAAAATTTGAGATTAGGAGTAGCCGCACAGACACCATATTTCCTTACAGTAACAGATGTTTATTATAGCTCTATAGAATCTAATTGGTATACTCCAGATGCTGATGGCAATACAAGCTATCTCGAGGAATCTCCAGTTAATACATACAAATACCAGATCACAACTCCATGGAGGCTTTCAATGGGTATTGGTTTAGTGGTAGGAAAGATGCTGGCTTTGGGGGCAGATTATGAGATGGTTGATTATACTAGCATTAGAATGGACGCTAGTGATTATGATTTTGCTTATGAAAATACAAATATTCAGAAGAATTTTAAATCCACACAAAATATCAGGCTAGGAGCAGATCTGAATTTGAAAGGTTTGCATTTGCGTGGTGGTTATTCTTATTATGGTAGTGCTTTTGAACGTATGAAGCCTGTGACAGTGTTATCGGGTGGTTTTGGTTTCCGTAGTCCGACATTTTATGTTGATATGGCAGTACAACAATCATTAACTGGTGAGGAATATTGGTTGTATGTTCCGTATGAGGATGAGCCAATGCCAAATGTTCAGTACAAGAATTTAATGGTATCAGTAACGATTGGGACACATTTTTGATCTACAGATGCAATTTTTTTGCAAGATGTGAAAAAGCAGTTCCAAGCTTTATGCTAGGAACTGCTTTTTTTTACAAAGACCAGATTTGTTGAATAGAGTTTAGAAGCATAAAAAGTAAAATTTTGTGGGTGCAGCAAGATGATTATAAACTATTTTTGTCTTATGTCCGTAAATGAATTTTTAACTTACTATATTGAATTATTCAAAAATTATTTTATTACTTCTTTTTAATAATAAATGAAACTTCTTCAAATGCTTCATTACCAAGTTTATCCTGGGATTTAACACGTAAATGGAATAATTTTTCCTGGTTTCTCAGGGATATTCTAATAGGGGAGTTGTAGCGGGTAAAATAGCCTGTGTTGATTGAGTAATATGTTGCTTCCTCCCCGGTTTTTTCGTCCACGGCACCTAAGTATATTTTGACATTTGAAGGGTAGACAGGTATTGTGTCACCATTAATAATTTTTGTTTCAAACGGTTCGACACTAAAAATAATTTTTATGTTTGGTGGTGTATTGTCTACATATACTTTAGCCGTTTTGTCTTTTTCAATATTACCGAGAGCATCAACAGAACGGTAATGGATGATATAGAGGCCTTCATTTTCAAGCATAATTGGAGCTGTGTATTTGGCGTAATCAAAGTTGTTGATAGCAAACTCTGTGTGGCTTACATCAGAATATTTATC